>JBLZXS010000042.1:0-4835 GCA_050285325.1 Acinetobacter sp. | reverse complement strand
TGAAATTCAATAGTCTGGCTTTGAATAACAACACCATTACTGTGCAGTTTGCCAATAACAGTGATCGTGATGCGGTCATGGATTTCTTGCGTCGTAATGGCAATGAGTTTAATCAGCAAGCCATTGCGTCAGCGTCGGGTTCAACTTTACGTCTGAACTATACCGATGTGCGCAAACAAGAAATTCAGTCTTATGCAGTGAATCAGAACTTAACCACGTTACGTAACCGTATTAACGAGTTAGGTGTAGCGGAAGCATTGGTTCAAACCCAAGGTAGCAACCGTATTGTGGTTGAACTTCCGGGTGTGCAGGACACTGCTGAAGCAAAACGTGTTCTGGGTCGTACAGCGAATCTGGAATTCCGTCTGGTTTCTGATTTGAATGACCAATATATCGATCCGTATACCGGTAAATCGAATGGTCAGGCATTACCTCCAGGTACAGAAACCTTTGCTTATGAATCACTGGATAGTGGTCGCGAATTACTGCTCAACCGTAACCGTATTCTGACCGGTGAACGTGTCCAAAACGCATCGAGTGGCTTTAGCCAAGACACCGGTGGTGCTGAAGTAAATATTACTTTAGACAGCGCTGGCGGCAAGCTGATGTCGGATGCAACACGTAATGCGGTTGGTAAACGCATGGCGGTACTGTTCATCGAGAACAAGCAAAAAATCAGCTATGTACCCGATCCTGTCACCGGCGCACAAACTGAAGTGCGTACGCCTTATGCAGAATCTGTCGTGATTAATGCGGCAACCATTCAAGCGGTATTGGGTTCTCAGTTCCGGATTACCGGTCTGGATTCACCACAAGAAGCGGCTGAACTTGCGCTAATGCTTCGTGCCGGTGCTTTGGCTGCGCCTATGTACTTCGTTGAAGAACGTGTCGTCGGTCCAAGCCTGGGTCAGGAAAATATTGACAAAGGTGTGTTATCGACTCAAATCGGTTTCATTCTGGTCGCGATCTGGATGGTGGTGTTCTTCCGTCTATTCGGTGTAATCGCGAACTTTGCCCTGCTTGCCAACTTGGCAATGATCCTGACAGTCATGTCTTGGATTGGTGCTTCACTGACCCTTCCGGGTATTGCGGGTATCGTGATTACCATTGGTATGGCGGTCGATGCCAACGTACTGATCTGTGAGCGAATAAGGGAAGAGATGAAATGGGGAGCCTCGCCCAAACAAGCGATTGTCGCGGGTTATGATCGAGCCTATAACACCATTTTTGACTCGAACTTAACCACGTTCCTGGTTGCGTTTATTCTTTTTGCCATCGGTACAGGCCCGATCAAAGGCTTCGCCGTGACATTAATGATCGGTATTATTTGCTCTATGTTTACTGCAATTACAGTGACTCGTGCAATCGTACAGCTTATTTATGGCAAAAAACGTAACTTGAAGAAGTTGAGCATTTAAGGAGATCTATGATGACTGATATGACTCAACCGAATTCAAAAAAATATGGTCGCCCGGATGATGAACGCATAATTCCGTTTATGAAAATTGCCAAACCAGCGGCAATTTTCTCCATCATTTTAACCCTTGCCAGCCTGTTCTTTATTGTGACCAAAGGTCTAAACCTCGGTTTAGACTTTACCGGTGGTGTTTCTGCAGAACTCAACTATGCTCAACCGGCAAACCAGGCTGAAGTGGTTAAAGCTTTAGATCAAGCCGGTTTTAAAGATGCGGTAGTGCAAACCCTCGGCAGTAATAAAGACCTTTTGGTGCGTATGCCCGCTCAAGACCTTGAAGTAGAAGACTTGAGTAACGCGATTACCAAAGCTGCGCAATTGCCGAACAATGCAGCTGAAGTTCACAAAGTGGACTCTGTTGGTGGTCAAGTCGGCAATGAGCTATATATTCGATCTGCAGGTGCGGTTGGATTGGCATTATTATTAATGCTGGTTTACGTCACCATTCGTTTCGAATTCAAGCTGGCTTTAGGTGCGGTGCTTTCCTTATTCCATGACGTTATTGTAACCGTGGGTATTTTTGCCATGATGCAATGGCCGTTTGACTTAACCGTACTGGCTGCCATTCTGGCACTTTTAGGGTTCTCGTTAAACGATAACATCGTGGTATCGGATCGTATTCGTGAAAATTTCCGCAAGATCCGTGGCGCAAGCCCGCGT
This sequence comes from Acinetobacter sp., assembly GCA_050285325.1. Taxonomy (GTDB): domain Bacteria; phylum Pseudomonadota; class Gammaproteobacteria; order Pseudomonadales; family Moraxellaceae; genus Acinetobacter. The sequence goes on along the minus strand of JBLZXS010000042.1, from coordinate 2,701 downwards.
GAAATTGTTGATATTTCCTTAACAGAAACCTTACGTCGTACCATTCATACCTCTGCGACTTTATTGCTGGTGGTCCTTGCAATGATGTTCCTGGGTGGTGATGGTTTACACTGGTTCTCTGTCGCGATGTTTATTGGGGTATTTGTCGGTACCTATTCTTCAATTTACATTGGTACTGCCTTTGCCCTGTGGCGTGGTCTGAACCGTCAAGACTTCATTGTCCAGGTTAAGCCTGAATTTGAGGAAGAAGAAGAAATTCCTAAGTAGTTTTTTCTTTGAAGCCCAATCAGCTTTAAATTGACATAAAAAAGCCCATCTTAAGATGGGCTTTTTTATATTCAAGCAAAAATGGTATCGAAAATGAATTCATCCTGGTTGCATGCTTTTGCTAAAACTTAACCAGATTACCTTTTAAAGCGACACTTGCAACAGCCATCCCTTTGAAGCACTGATAAGTGGTTGTGCTTTTGCTTTCATTCGATTTGAAATAGCTGACAATATTGGTGACAGAGTTTGCTCCCTGCGCTTTTGCCGTATTTTGTAATTGAATCAATGCAGAACGTAAAACATGATCACACGCTGTTTCTGCAGATTTGGCGAAACCATTGGTTTTTTTGTTGGTCACCGCATCTTTTTGTACAACTTTACCACCTGACTTGGTCCCTGCCAGATAAAACTTCACCGAACCATCCAAGGTGCCATCTGCAACAGCACGCTCAACAGCACTTTTAAAATCCAGATTATGTGCAGTATCGGCAGCCTGAGCTGAAACGACCCCACCAAAACACAATGCTGCTATAAGTGTTAATTTTTTCATTAACATGATTTTTACCCTCTTGTTGTTGTTAAACCCGTTTAAAAATAAGGGAGGTATTAATTCCTCCAAAGGCAAAATTATTGCTCATGATGATGTCAGCATGCATATTTCTAGAATCATTCACGATGTAATCCAGATCGCCACATGCCGTATCTATTTGTTCTAAATTTAATGTAGCAATAAACTGGCTACGCTGCATCATTTCAATACTCAGCCAAGCCTCAATCGCCCCGCAAGCCCCCAACGTATGCCCAAAATAGCTTTTTAAAGAACTGATCGGTTTTTTGCCCAATACACGTGCTGTGGCTTGGGTTTCTGCAATATCACCTTGATCAGTGGATGTACCGTGTGCATTGACATAATCAATTTGATCTGCGGCAATTTGCGCATCTGATAATGCCAGTTGCATACAGCGTCCCATCATGTCTGAATCTGGACGGGTCACATGCTGACCGTCGGTATTGCTGCCATAACCGATGATTTCTGCATAAATTTTGGCACCACGGGCTTTGGCATGTTCATATTCTTCCAGAATTAAACAGCCAGCCCCTTCACCGACCACCAGACCATCACGCTTAGCATCAAATGGACGGGGGGTTTTTTCCGGATGTTCATTTTGACCGCTGGTGGCCAGCAACACATCAAATACAGCCGAACCTGCAGCACTCAGCTCTTCGGCACCACCTGCCAGCATCACGGTTTGCTTACCGTATTTAATCGCTTCATAAGCCTGGCCAATGGCCATGGAACCCGAGGTACAGGCGCTTGAAGTCGGTAAAGTTAAGCCTTTCAAGCCAAAATAAACGGTCATGTTGACCGCACTGGTATGCGACATCATGCGGATATACGTGGTGGCATTGAGTTTGTTCATGTTGTTATCCAGCAACATGCTGCCAAACTCGCCAATCGCGTCGACACTACCGGCAGATGAACCAAAAGCCACACCGGCTTGACCACTGTTTAAGATTGGATCATTTAATAATCCCGCATCTTCCAGAGCTGTTTCAGCACATACGGTCGACATGAGGGCAACTCGGCCCATGCCGCGGGTCACTTTACGGTTAAAATACTTTGGGATGGTATAGGATTCGACCGGGCCGCCCAATTTGCTGCGTAAGTCGGTATACACTTCCCAGTCAGGCATGTAGCGGATACCACTTTTGCCCTGTTCGAATTGAGCAAAAACCTGATCTGCGGTTTCACCTAAAGAAGTGATTCCCGCCATGCCCGTGACCACAACACGTTTCATCAAATCAAGCCTCCATTCACAGAGATTACCTGACGAGTGATATAGCTCGCATCATCACTGCATAAAAATTTAACCACTTTCGCCACTTCATCGACCTGCCCCATACGTTGTAATGGAATCATCTTCAAGGCATGTTCTTTGACTTCTTCAGTGACCATTTCGGTTTCAATTAAACCGGGTGCCACACAGTTGACGGTAATTTTGCGTTTCGCCAGTTCTAATGCCAAAGCTTTGGTCGCGCCAATAAGGCCCGCCTTTGCTGCACTGTAATTGACCTGACCACGATTGCCTATTACCCCTGACACAGAAGACATCGTCACAATACGTCCCCCCTGTTTTAGGCGAATCATCGGCATCACCAGGGGTTTTAAAACATTATAAAAACCGCCCAGAGAAGTTGAAACCACTTCGTCCCAGTCACTGTCGGTTAAGGCGGGAAATGCTGCATCACGGGTTAAACCGGCATTCAGTACTACCCCGTAAAATGCACCATGTTCTGCAACATCCTGCTCAAGCAATTGCATAACTTTTTCACGCTCATTCACGTCAAATAAAAGAACATGGCTGAATTGTCCCAAAGCCTGAATTTCTTCTACCACCTGCGCTGCTTCTTGTTGTCTTGAACGCGCATGCAC
>JBLZXS010000041.1:0-17268 GCA_050285325.1 Acinetobacter sp. | reverse complement strand
ATACTGTTGTATGAAGGCACACAACCATTTTTGCCGAAGATATAGTTGAGCTCTGCTTCAAGCGCATATTCCATCATACCCGGACGCACAGTTTGCATGGCACGAGTATGGGCTTCTGCACTGATTGTCGAAGCAAGTTGCATCAATTCAATTTCTTTTGTCGATTTATGCAGACGCATCTCATCTAAAAGACGATCCAGCTGAATCACTTGAGCAGGCGCAGAGGTACCTCGACGTGATTCGCCATTGGCCTGAGCAATCCATTTTGCAACACGGGCATCAAAATCAGCTTGCTGCCCAATCCGATAGAACAATTTCTGTTTATCGAGCAGTTTTTCAATAATTTCTTCATCCAGCAGATCAATCGCATAGGCTTCATCTGCTTCATAATCATCCACAGCCCCATCCACACCGGCCCGATAACCATGCCATATTTCCATTTCACGGTCACGTTCGCGGCAGAACAAGCTATAGGTATAACCTTCATCAATCGACTCAAACGTCTCAATGACAGCGACTGCTTCCGGTTCATCAAATCCTGTCAGGTAGAAAAAACTGCTGTCTGCACGAAACTTATAATCTGCATCACGGTTACGCATAGCCACCGGACTGGTGGCAATAATCGCAATACTGTGCGGACCCATTTCTTCTGCTAGGCGGTCGCGACGTTCCTGAAAATCGGCTTGAGTCAGTTTCATCATTGAGTTTACTTTTATCTTTTATGAGTGGAAGGTATAACTTCTTAAAATAGCGTGTAATTGAGGCTCAATCGCCCGAATTAGCTCGGACGATGTGGAGTAAACATTTCTACAACGCTGTTTGCATCTGTCGTAGCTGCGCTTTTAAGTTTAGGTTGAAGATTTTGCAGCAAAGGAGTTTCCGCAACTTCTACTTTCTTGCGTCCTAACGACAAACTCACAGGAATCAAGCGCACAAATTCATACAATTCTTGATAGCTTGCTTCGCCTTCTTCGTCATCATCAGATTCTTCGAATTCAACTGCTGCAACATCTTGAAGATGCTCAATCCATTCAACTTCATCTTGACGGATGCGACCTGAAGCCAGACCAAAACCAAGCACCACCCCTGCACACCAATCTGCCAATGCTTGTACACGATCCGCAAGCACGTGTTCGTCATCCGGAAGTAGGGGTAAATAGTCCAGTTCATCATCCGATAACGCATGTGCAATATCTTCTGCTTCATCGGTTAATAAATTTAAAACTTGTGCATCTAATTCTGGAATTTCAAGGGTGGCTAATATTTGTTGCCATTCATCACTGGTGGGTGCCTGAGTAACACAAACAATACCCGTAAGTAACCCATGTAACTCACTAGGGCTTGAAATCTCTTCAATTTTTGAAAAATTGTGGTGCCATTCCGACCAACCTGAAATATCGTCTTGCATTCGCTTATCCAATCTCTATACTTCGTATATATTACCTTTGTTTGCAATACTGTGCGACTACGATATGTTAGAAGAATTACAGCGTCTACAGGCGCATCTTGGCGTTTTAAAAACGCGACTCACGCATTATGAAAGTGAAAATAGTGCACTCAACGCGGCAAAAGAAAATTCTGCCGAGCATCATCATGCCCAAATTGTGCAAAAGAACGGCATCATTACCAAGAAACAAGAAGAAATAGACGATCTGAGTGAGCAATTAAGCGATGCACGCTCCCAATTCAAGCAATTGAATACAGATGCGACCTCTTTAGCTGACCGTTATAGTCGTTTGGAAAAAAGTTGTACCGATCTTAAAAATCGTTTTCAGGAAATTCTGGCTGAACGTAATGAATTACGTGTCATTAAAGAAAAAATGCAAAATGAACAGCGTCTTGCTCAACAGGAAATTCAGGGTTTGCAGCAGGAACGAGAAAGATTGTTACAAAAAAATGAACATGCCAAGGCCAAAGTGGAAGCGATTATTCAGCGCTTGTCTATTTTAGGTACTGCTCAAGATCAGCACGCGCAAGAAATCCAACAACTTGCTCATCCTACTGAAGCCAATGAGGACATTTAGTCATGAGTGAACAAATTGCTGTTGAATTGCGTGTATTGGGACATAATTTCCGTTTAGCCACGACTGAAACTGAAAAGGCTGATCTGGAACGTGCAGCTGAATTGTTAAATCAAAAATATGATGATTTTCGTCGTAAAGCTCCACGTCTTGAACCGGCCAAACTGACCATTATGGTGGCTCTAGAGCTGATGCAAGAAGTGCTCGCGATGAATAAATCATTGCAAGAATATGCTCACTGCGAGCGTTTACTAGCAACCATTTTAGAAGATGTGGATGATTTGGCTTAATTTTTCTTCAAATTGGGCAAACTATCAGCAGTTGAAATCTAAGTTTACAGTTCCTGCACACTGAAGATTTGCCAATAACTCATTATTGGTTATACTTGTTTCATCTCTGAGATGTTCGCCAGCGAGTCAGATTCCCCTGAGCCGATATCTATACCCCCGGATGCGTTCTGTATATTTAGAGTGTATGCCTACCTTCGTGTAGGAAACCCAGCAAGTATGCGCCGCGTCCACCTTGAACTTTAGGGTTCAAGGGTAATGACATGCAGCGGCATCTTCGGAGTGTTTTTCTTATTATTCTTAACATTATTTATTACAATATTTCTTCATACATTTTTATATTTTAAATAATTTTATTATTCAATCTCATTATCTTTTTCAAGCTATTTTTATTCATAATTTATGCAAAAAAATACCCAAAACTTGTATCTTGGGTACATGACTTTACTTTAAAGATTATGTTATTCAGACTTTTGCAAACGCAGTGCATTAATGACCACTGACAAAGAACTGAGTGACATGGCAACTGCAGCAAGCATCGGGGTCAATAGTAATCCGGTCAGAGGATAAAAAATCCCTGCTGCAACCGGCACACCCAAGCCGTTATAGACAAAGGAAAATGCCAGGTTCTGCTTCATGTTTTTCACACCCAGTTTCGCCATATGAATGGCATCCGCCACGCCACGAATATCCCCTTTCACTAAAGTCACCTGAGCTGTTTGTTTGGCAATATCGGTACCATTACCCATTGCAATGCCGACATTGGCCTGAGCCAGTGCTGGTGCATCATTAATGCCATCGCCTGCCATTGCCACAACTTTTCCTTGAGCCTGATATTTTTTCACGATGTCTAATTTTTCAGTCGGGGTGCAGTTACCATAGATCTGCTGAATTCCCAGCTCAGCCGCGACCAGTTTGGCATTTTGTTCATGGTCACCCGTAGCCATCACCACTTCAACGCCATCGGCAATCAGTTGGTTGATCACTTGATGGGCATTGTGTTTAATCGCATCATGAATCGAGATATAAGCCAAAACTTCCTGCTCATTGGCCAAAAAGCTAATCACATTCCCTGTAGAGCGTTGCTGATCTAGCTTTGCCTGCGTTGCTCTATCTAGTTCTAAGCCAAGTTGCTCCAGCAGTTTTTGACTACCGACATAAAGTAGCTGCTGCTCAATTTGACCTTTTACCCCAAAACCTGAGATATCTTCAAAATCGCTGACTTTCAGCAGTTGATCATGCGGAACAAGTTTTGTCAGTGTTTGCGCAATTGGATGAGTAGAATACTGTTCAATCGAGGCAATCCATTGTTCCACTCGCGCTTGCTGTACAGTATCTGAAAGCGGTTTAATCTCTTTCAGACTCGGTTTACCTTCAGTCAATGTCCCGGTTTTATCCACAATTAAAGTCGTGACTTTACTTAAAGCTTCAATGGCTTCGGCATCTTTAAACAGCACGCCTTTTTGCGCTGCTCGACCTGTGGTTGCCATGACTGACATTGGAGTTGCCAAGCCTAATGCACATGGACAGGCAATAATGAGTACAGCCACTGCACACATTAATGCCAAATCAAATTGTGCGTTGCCAAACACCATCCAGGCAATAAAGGTCAGCACACTAATTGCTAAAACAATCACCACAAAATATTTGGCAAATACATCGGCGAGTCTTTGTAACGGCGCTTTGGAGCGCTGTGCTTCGGCTACGGTTTGAATCATTTTGGCTAAAGTCGTATTAGCACCGACTGCCGTGGTTTGAATGCGAATACTGCCCTGCTGGTTCACCGTACCGCCAATCACCCGGTCATCAACTTCTTTTTTTACAGGAACCGGTTCACCCGTCATCATCGCTTCATCGACATAGGTTTTACCTTCCACCACAATGCCATCCAGTGGAATTTGATCACCTGAAGAAATCTGCAAGATATCGCCCTGTTTTACCATGCCAACATCCACTTCCACCACCTGATCATGCTGCACCAGTTTTGCGGTATGCGGCTGCAGTTTCAGCAATGATTTTAATGCGTCTGCTGTTTTGGCCCGGGCTTTCAGCTCCATGATTTGCCCAAGCAAGCTCAAGGATACAATCATACAGGCCGCTTCATAATACACAGCCACCCCATGACCGGTTTTCGCTTGCATCGGAATCAGGGATGGAAAAACTGTCGCCACAACACTATAAATAAATGCCGCCAGCACCCCGACCCCAATCAAGCTCCACATATTTAGGTTGCGGGTTTTATAAGAGATCCAGCAACGCTCAATAAAAGGTTTCCCTGCCCAAAGTATGACGGGAATAGAAAGCACCAGTTCAATCCACGGCTGAATATGCTGCGGAATAAAGGCATGAATATGCGAACCCATGGCCATTACAAATACAATTAAAGTCAGCGGCAACGTCATCCAGAAACGGTGGCTGAAATCGACCAGCTCAGGATTCGGTGCATCATTTAAACTGGGTTGCATCGGTTCCAAAGCCATACCACAGATTGGACAGGTTCCCGGTCCCTTCTGCACAATTTCAGGATCCATGGGACAGGTATAATCCATGTCCGCCGCGCCTTCCGGCACCGGTCGCTGATCGGCTGGAATCAGATAAAACTCCGGATCGCCTTTAAATTTTTCCAAACAAGACGGATTACAGAAATAGTAGGTTTTACCCAAATAATCTGTTTTTAAATCGGTTGAAGTATCTACCGACATACCGCAAACGGGGTCAATTTCCGAACTCTGTACTGATGAAGGATGCGCTCCACCACAACAGGAAGATGTCTTTTCTTCAATTGCTGCTTTTGCTGGTGAAGCACAGCAAGAGGATGCTTTTTGCTGAATTTGCACATATTGTTCAGGTTGCTGGGTAAATTGAGTTAAACAGCGTTCTGAACAGAAATAATAGTCTTGCGATTCAAACTGAGTGTGAAATTTAGAATCCGTTTTAACCTGCATGCCACAAACTGGATCAGTGACGGTAGTTTGCATCTCTAATCCAGCTTTTGAATCTGTGCCGCTACAACATCCCTTTTGTTCTGCTGTTTTAGGCTGCGATGCACAACCACAACCCGAAGTCTCAGATTTATTTTTTTCTAAATACTGTTCTGGATTGGCCTGAAATTTATTTAAACAGCCCTGACAGCAAAAATAATAAAGTTGTCCCAAATATTCCGTGTTCGGCTTGGACAAATCTGTCACGGTCATGCCGCAGACCGGATCAGTATATTGCTGCGCTTCAGCTTTTTGACTGCTACAACATGAAGATGAGGCCGCTACAACTTTGGCTTTATTTGCACAGCCACAGCCTGATTTAGGCTTGGTTTGTTGAAGGTAAGCTTCAGGATTTTTAATAAACTTTTGTTTGCAGCCATCACAACAAAATAAATATTTTTTCCCCAGATATTCAAAATAATGTTCTGAACTTTCCGAAACGTTCATTCCACAGACTGGATCAACTTTCACTAATTCAAGGACTGAATCCTGTTTTGCACAGCAGGAAGATTTTTGTTGCTTATTCATCCGACTCACCTGTTTATTCTTTCATTGTGTTAGCATAAAGTCTGTACTTGGGTACAGAGTCAAGTCATTTGAGGATATTTTATGCTCACCATCGGAAAACTGGCCAAACAGTGTCATGTCAATGTCGAAACCATTCGCTATTATCAACGGATCGGCTTAATGCGCGTGCCTGAAACCACGCAGAGTTACCGTTATTACAATGACAAAGACATTGAAACCTTAAGCTTTATTCAAAAAGGTAAAGATGCGGGTTTGCAACTCAGCGAAATACAGGAGTTACTGCAACTTCAACTGGATGATCGTGAACAGGTAAGACATGTCATTGAACAGCGCCTAGAAAAAATTGATCAAAGGATTCAGGAATTGCAGGCGCTTAAAACCCGCTTAAGCAGCTGGGTAGATGAATGCAAGAGCACAAATCAAAGCAGTTGCCCAATTTTGAAAGAGCTGAAAAACAGTTAAACTCCAGTTACGATGAATATTTTTGTATTTTTTGGGAACGAATAAAAGATGTCAGTGGATTTAAAAGTTTTACGCAAGCAACTTCGACATCAACGTAGAGCCATCTCCGACTTTCAACAAAAACAAGCTCAACAAAAAGTACTCCAGCAACTTATCCGGCTAAAATCTTTTCAGCATGCAAAAAAAATTGGTGTTTACCTGCATGCTTTTGGAGAGATTAATACCAACCAGATTATCGAGTACTGTTTTAAACAGCATAAACAGGTTTATCTGCCGATGATTTGCAACATGAACCAGCAATTGCACTGGGTTAAAATCACGCAACAACAATATCGAAACAATCGGTTCTCCCATCATCCTTTTGGCATGAAAGAACCCATGGCTGGCCGCGGCTTCCATGTAGCTAAACTCGACTTTTTAATCATGCCTTTATTGGCATGTGATAGTTACGGCACACGCATTGGTATGGGAGGTGGTTTCTACGACAAAACCTTGGCCAGTGCGGGTCACCGTCCTTTTCGTCTGGGGATTGCGCATGACTTTCAACTGGTTCAGCAATGCTTGCATCGCGAACCTTGGGATCAACCGCTAGATGCTTTACTGACTCCTTCATGTTATTTATCTTTCAAACGCTAATTGAGTATTTTTGACCAGTGCGAACACTGTAAAATCACACATTTGCCTATTTTTTATATATTTTCATTGGACTGACCCTTGTAATTTTTAAAATACACTTCACTATAAAAATATGGCAACACCGTTGTTACTCATTAGGAGTGTCCATGTCTGAAATTATTATGAATCAAGAAACCTTAGGTACTCAGGTTCCAAGCGTATTACCACTTTTAGCGCTACGAGATGTGGTGGTTTATCCACACATGCAGATTGCGTTATTTGTAGGTCGTGAAAAATCGATCAATGCAGTTGACGTGGCTCGTAACAGTGACAATCTCGTATTTGTAGTTGCACAACAAGATTCTCTTACAGAAGAAATTGATCACGACAACTTATATAAATACGGTACTGTCGCAAAGATCGTGCAAGTTGTGAATCATGAAAATGATGAAAACTGTATAAAAGTATTAATTGAGGGTCTGCATCGTTCTAAACTGGTCAAAATCATCGACAATGGTGAATATTTATCAGCTGAACATGCGATTAGCCCAATGACCGTTAGTATTGAGGCTGACTCTCAAGAAACACGCGTACAAGAACTGCGAACTTTATTTGCCCAATATGCAGAAGCTAAATTACGTAATGCACGTGAATTGATTACTGCGGCAAATAAAATTGATGATTTATTGCAACTGTTGTTCTTTGTGGCCACTCGTGTCCCGCTGAACATTGATGTGAAACAGAAGTTCCTTGAACACGATAACTTCGAAGCACATTTAACTGAACTCATGACTTATTTGTTACAACAGTCTGAAGAACAACAGATTGAACAAACCTTGCATGACTCGGTAAAACGCCAGATGGAGAAAAACCAGCGCGAATATTTCCTGAATGAAAAAATGAAGGTGATTCAGCGCGAACTTTCCGACATGAACGGCGGTGCTGAAGATGATGTTGCAGAAATTGAACGTCGTCTGGAAGAAGCTGATTTACCTGAACATGTACGCAAAAAAGCGGAATCTGAATTCCGTAAGTTAAAAGCGATGCAACCTGCTTCAAGTGAAGCTGCTGTGGTGCGCAATTATATCGAGGCCATTTTAGATACGCCTTGGAATAAAGCCAGCAAAGTCAGCATTAACCTGAACAAGGCACAAGACATTCTGGATGCAGATCACTACGGTTTAGACGAAGTGAAACAACGCATTGTTGAATATCTTGCGGTTCAATCTCGCGTGAAAAAACTCAAAGGTCCAATTCTTTGTCTGGTTGGTCCTCCAGGGGTAGGTAAAACTTCACTGGGTGAATCAATTGCGAAAGCGACCGGCCGTGAGTTTGTGCGTATGGCTTTAGGTGGTGTGCGTGACGAAGCGGAAATCCGTGGTCACCGTCGTACTTATATCGGTGCGATGCCAGGTAAAGTGGTACAATCTTTGACCAAAGTCGGCGTAAAGAACCCATTGTTCTTGCTCGATGAAATTGACAAGATGGCACAAGACTACCGTGGTGACCCTGCTTCAGCCTTGCTTGAAGTACTTGATCCATCACAAAACAGCAAGTTCAACGATCATTACCTAGATCTTGATCTTGACCTGTCTGAAGTGATGTTCATCTGTACTGCAAACAGCATGAATATTCCTGAAGCTTTGCTTGACCGTATGGAAGTGATTCGTCTACCGGGTTATACCGAAGAGGAAAAAGTCAATATTGCAGACCGTTACCTGGTTCCTAAAGCAATCAAGGACAACGGTTTACGGGCTAAAGAATTGACTATTCACGAAGAAGCCATTCGTGACATTGTGCGTCGCTATACTCGCGAAGCTGGTGTGCGTAGCCTGGAACGTGAAGTGTCAAAAATTGCACGAAAAGTTGTTAAAGAAGCAGTGAGTTCAAAAGCCAAGAACTTGCATATCGATGTGACTGCTGAAAACTTGTCTGATTACCTAGGCGTACATAAGTTCGACTTCGGCATGGCGGAAGAAGAAGCTCAAGTCGGTCGTGTTAATGGCTTGGCTTGGACATCAGTCGGCGGCGAATTACTCTCTATTGAAGTTGCTGCGGTAAAAGGTAAAGGTAAATTCATTACTACCGGTTCACTCGGTGATGTCATGAAAGAATCCATTACCGCTGCAATGACTGTAGTGCGTACCCGTGCAGATGCACTCGGTATTGAAGCTTCAAGATTTGAAGAAACCGATATTCATGTGCATTTACCTGAAGGTGCAACACCGAAAGATGGTCCATCTGCAGGTTTAGCGCTGACTGTGGCTTTAGTCTCTGCATTCACGGGCATTCCAGTTCGCGCTGACATTGCCATGACCGGTGAAACCAATCTGGGTGGTCGTGCCATGCGTATTGGCGGCTTAAAAGAGAAACTTCTAGCAGCACATCGCGGTGGCATTAAACTGGTGTTTATCCCTCAAGAAAACGTACGTGACTTGGTGGAAATTCCAGACAACGTGAAAGAAGGTCTTGAAATTAAAGCAGTGAAAAGTATCGATGATATCTTGCCATTGGCTTTAACCGAAGCACCAAAGCCTTTGCCAAAAACACCGATTGTAAAACCGGTTGAAGAAAGTAAAGCTGCACGCCATTAATTGCATTTCGATACAAAAAAGAGAGCTTCGGCTCTCTTTTTTTATGATGAAAAGTTTTACTATATTAATAAAGCATAAGCTTGAAAAATGTAGCTCTCACCCTCATTTATTATTATAGAGACACAGACGCGCTGTAAGTTTCTGCTTAATATGTTATGTGAATGGTCATCTACATCTCCAGGTGGATGGCCTTTTGACCGCAGTCCCATTTTTCTTAGTGGACTGCGTTTTTTATTAGATTTTTTAATTAGCCAGACTGAATCATTAAACTATAAACTAGCCCATCAATCACGTTGGCCATCTTTCCGATATTTAAGGTTTTCAAAGTGTCTTTAGGGCTATGGTAGTGCTGATTTCGAAAAGCGCCAGTATCGGTAATCATCATGGCAGGAATCCCGAATTTCCAGTAATTTACATGATCAGAAAATTCCAGTCCTGATACAAAAGAGGGTGCCACCACTCTTTGACACGCTAGACGATTAAAAGTCTGCATGGACTGACAATACCGGGCTCCCAAATCATAAGACTGTAAATTACTGACAGCGGCTATAAAATTACCATGACTGGGATAAACCCACTTCAAACCGACCGGATATTGCTGGATCAGATTTTCATCATAGTAACCGATCATCTCCAAAATATAGACCCCTCGAATTTGATCCTTTTGCATCTGAACCGATTTGGCATGCACATAACTTCCCATCTGCTCGGTCTTGAAAAATGGTGGTTCTTGCAAGGTATAAAACACAAACTCGACATTATGTGCCAGTTGCGATTTCTGCTGTGACAGTATGCGCGCCGTTTCAATCACCCCTGCTACGCCAGAAGCATTATCATCTGCACCATGAGTTTCTCCAAACACATCATAATGCGCACCGACAATCACTTTGTCAGCATGACCTGCTGTTAAGGTACATACGACATTTCGATAGCCCAAACCATTCACCGAATAATTTTGATACTGGCATGGGATCCCAAACAAACGCATTTGTTCTTTAATCCAGGCCGAAACACGTTGTAGCTCTTGTGAGTTTTTATAATTGCGATGCCCCTGCTGACCTATAATTTGCTCCAGATAGACTTTTAAATTATCAGTACTCGCCGGTGTTACGTTGGGTAATGCCCAAATCGAAGGACTTAAAAAAATAGTGCAAAGGAAGATGCCCCACAACAAGCCTAAATTTCGATTATTTTTGAATCGCATTTATTATTATTCCTCTTTTATTCTTCATATTTAATCCATTACCGAAGATTAAAGCAGCATCTCGCTCGACTTTTCAATTGCAATTTGTTGCGCAAAATAAGTAAAACCAATTTTAGCGTTTATAATAAAGATGACTTTCAAATCATCGAATCTTATGAAAATCCGTATTATTACCATCGGTCAAAAAATGCCAGCCTGGGTACTCACTGGTTTTGAAGATTACTTCAAACGTATTCAGCCTTTTGTGCAGACTCAGATTATTGAATTACCCATGGCAAAACGCGGTAAAAATGATTCGGAAGCGGATATTTTAAAATATCGCCAGATTGAAGGTGACAGCATCCTGAATGCACTGAAGCATAATGAAACCCTGATTGCTCTTGAAGTCGGTGGTAAAGAATTCAGTACGGAGAAACTGGCGGAAACCATGAAAGGCTGGATGCTTGAAGGCAATGACGTGGTTTTGGCGATTGGCGGGCCAGATGGTCACTCTGAAGCGGTGCGTAAAGCCGCTGCATGGCACTGGTCGCTGTCCAAGCTGACCTTGCCCCACCCGATGGTTCGAGTGATGCTGATCGAGCAGCTCTACCGCGCAATGAGTATTAACCATAACCATCCTTATCATCGTGCAGGTTAAAACAACGCTTTAAAGTATTCATATTTCGGCTGGTTTCTTCATCGTTGCATATCTGCAACAACATGTTGAAATAAACTCTATTTATTCTATAGGTTCTTTTTGGCATCATAACCATTACACCCCCCATCGATATTATTTGAATTAGGCGCATCGTTATGAATTTACAAACTTTACCCGGTTTATTTATTTCACATGGATCCCCCATGCTTGCGCTTAATCCTGAACAAGTCGGGCCAGCTTTACATCGTTTGAGTTTAAATCTTCCGAAACCTGAAGCAATTATAGTGATGTCGGCACATTGGGAAAGTAATGCGCTGGAAGTGAGTAGCAGTGTACGTCCAGAAACCTGGCATGACTTCCGCGGTTTCCCAGCTGAACTGTATGAAATGCGCTACCCTGCGCCCGGCCAGCCCGAACTGGCTGAAGAAATCTTGCATCTTTTGGCCAATGCCGGCTTAGCTGCACATGCCAATAGCACCCGCCCTCGTGATCATGGCGTGTGGATGCCCTTGCTGCATATGTATCCAGAAGCAAATATTCCTGTGGTTGAAATTTCTTTGCCCATGAACCTGTCTGCTGACGAGATTTATAAAATTGGCGAAACACTGGCACCATTACGGGAAAAACAGATATTGATCATTGGTTCAGGCAGTATTACCCATAATCTGGCTGAGCTTGCTTGGCGCGGTGAACCTGCTGACGTACCCGAATGGGCATCCACCTTCCGTAATTATGTAGTCAATAAACTGACCCATCAAGATTATGCTGCTGTACTGGATTGGAAAAATATTCCGCATGTGCAACGTAATCACCCAAGTCTGGAACATTTTGCACCGCTGTTTTTTGCGATGGGTACCGGTCAACGTTTTAGTATTGTGCATAGCAGCTTTAGTATGGGTTCACTGGGTATGGATATTTATCGTTTTGATTAATTCAGATTAACCCACTTATAACTTTTTATTAACAATTAACAAAATTATAGTTATGGATACATTTTGATACTCAATTCATCAGAATGTATCCATATTTTTTAGACACGCTTCCGTTATTCTACTAAAAATTCTTCAAAACCAAGTACTTTTCAAATGAAACTTAAATTTTTAGCGATTGCCCTTTTCCCACTCACGCTTGCAGCTTGTCAATCTGGTGATATTCAAAAAGTTGGAGATGTTGCCGTGTCTGTATTACAACAACAAAATGCAGATAAGACCCTGACTGCTTATCAATGGAGTACCAATACCGGTGCTGCCCCTAAACCTTTGATTCTTAATTTTGATGACAAAGGCCGTCTGGGTATTTCCACCAGCTGCAATGGCATGGGAAGCAGCTGGAAAATAGAAAACAATCAGATTGTGACTGATAATTTAATGGCAACCCAAATGGCCTGTGAACCACAAGCCATGCAACAAGAAAGTGTCGCTAAAGATTTATTTGACAATCGTAAAGCCCCTTTCATTTTGGATTTAAAAGATCCACAAAATCCAACATTAACAGTCATTTCTGCAACCGGTCAAAAATATGTTTTCACGGGAAAAATGACGGCTGAAACTAAATATCAAAGCCAAGCTGAAACCATTTTCCTGGAAATTTCACCTGAAACTAAACCCTGTACCGGTGTTGGACCACAAACCTGTTTACAGGTACGTGAAATCAAATATAACGACAGTGGGGTCAAAACCCAAGTAGATAAAGACTGGACTTTATTCTATGACCAGATTGAAGGATTTTCCCATAACCCGAATGAGCGCCAGATCATTCGTATAAAACGTTATGAAATTAAAAATCCAGCCGCCGACCAGTCTAAATATGCGTATGTACATGACATGACTGTAGAACGTGCTATTTTAAAATAATGGATTAATTTCAGTTATAAAAAAACCGATGCTCAAGCATCGGTTTTTTTATATTCAAGACAATATATTCTTAGAATACGCCTTGAGCCAACATTGCATCAGCAACTTTTACGAAGCCAGCAATGTTTGCACCATCAACATAGTTTACAGAACCATCTTCTTTGGTACCGTATTTAACACAGTTGCGGTGAATTTCTTTCATGATTGCGTGTAAACGCTCATCAACTTCTTCGAAAGTCCAACCTAAACGCAATGCGTTTTGAGACATTTCAAGACCAGAAGTTGCCACACCACCTGCATTCGAGGCTTTACCTGGCGCATAAAGAATTTTCGCTTCAACGAATTTCTCAACAGCATCTAGCGTTGAAGGCATGTTTGCGCCTTCAGCTACACAGATCACGCCATTGGCAAGAAGTGCTACAGCATCTTCAGCATTTAACTCATTTTGAGTTGCACATGGTAATGCGATGTCACATTTGATTGACCAAGGACGCTTGCCTTCAAGATATTCAAAACCGTGTTTAGACGCGAATTCCGAGATACGGCCACGTTTAACGTTTTTAAGCTCCATCACTTCAGCAAGCAATTCATCGGTAAAGCCGTCTTTCACAAAGACTGTACCCGCAGAGTCAGAAAGTGATACCACTTTCGCACCCAAGTACATTGCTTTTTCAGCAGCATATTGTGCAACATTACCCGAACCTGAAATGGTTACCACTTTATCTTTGAAGCAGTCACCACGAGTTTTCAGCATTTCTTCAGCGAAATAAACTGTACCGTAACCTGTAGCTTCTGGACGAGCCAATGAACCACCGAAAGTCAGACCTTTACCTGTAAATACACAAGCAGTGTCATTGCTCAATTTCTTCATCATGCCGGCCATGTAGCCAACTTCACGGCCGCCCACACCGATATCACCCGCAGGGATGTCAGTGTTTGAACCTAGGTGACGATATAACTCGATCATTAATGCTTGGCAGAAACGCATGATTTCGCCTTCAGACTTCCCTTTAGGGTCAAAGTCTGAACCACCTTTACCACCACCCATCGGGAGTGTAGTTAAGGCATTTTTAAAAGTTTGTTCAAAACCTAAGAATTTAAGGATTGAAAGATTCACAGATGGATGAAAACGCATACCACCTTTGAATGGACCGATTGCTGAATTGTACTGTACACGGAATGCACGATTCACATGTGTTTGACCTTTATCATCAACCCAAGAAACACGGAATTGAATCGCACGTTCTGGTTCAACTAAGCGTTCAAGTAAACCATGATCAGCATACTCTGGGTTCTTTTCAATGAACGGCCAAAGGCTAGTCATTACTTCTTCTACAGCTTGTAGAAATTCAGGTTGGTGTGCATCACGTGATTTAACGTAATCTAGGAAGTCGTTAAGGCTGTTATATTTCAACACTTAATCCTCAGCAGAAAGATGGATCAAAATTGGTCAAATTTTCAAAAAATGATAATTTTTGGCGCAAAATATTAAATAGCTTTTGTAACAATAGCACAATACTTTTTTGAAAAAAAATTAAATAATATTTAATAACATATATTTATTTTAATTATAACCATTTTTCATCTTTTCACTAAAGTGACGCTGTCTTACTGTTTTTGTTATCTTTTGCCCGATAATAATGCGTAGATAGCGCTATTTTCGAGCATAAGATTAAAGGGTGAAATCATGCTAAAATCACCCCGCTCGTTTTAATCTTCTTTCTGTATGCTGCTATTTCTTTGGCAGTCATGGTTTTTTACATGAATTCGCAAATTGCTCTCATCCAAAATATCGATGCCCTCCTTCCTCAAACCCAATGTGGCTTATGTGGTCATCGGGATGGATGTCTACCTTATGCAAAAGCAATCAGTGATGGGGAAGAAGCCAATAAATGTGTTCCAGGGGGTCAACCCGTTGCCGATGCTCTAGCCCATTTACTTGGTCGTGCTCAACTACAAGCCGAAGCAAGTGTTTGGCCAATTCAAAGTGATGGTCGTCCACAACGCATGAAAGCCATTATTCGTGAAGACGAATGTATCGGTTGTACCAAATGTATTAGTGCCTGCCCTGTAGATGCCATAATTGGCTCGGGTAAACTCATGCACAGCATTTTGACTGACCTGTGTACTGGCTGCGAACTGTGTATTCCCCCTTGCCCGGTCGACTGCATTGATTTGATTGCAGACCATCATGCGGTGCCTGATGAGAGCATGCGGATTGCGGAACAAAATGACTTGCGCAACCGCTATTACTCACATATTCAACGTGAAGAAAAACGACGTTTAAACCGTAAAGGTCCTGTGGTGCGTGCCAATATTGATACTGCATTATTTGCTCAATTTACCGCACAAAATGACAGTGTCCCAGACATTGTTATTATACCAACTAAAGCTAAAACCACAGTCCACCTAGATGCCAAGTCAACCATCGAACTTGCAAAAATTCGCACACAAATCAAAAAGTTAGAAAAACAACTCAGTGTACGGGAAGATACAAAAAAACGTTTGCAATTAGATGAACTGAACCAGCAACTTAATACTTTGCAGGGAGCGTAAAGAATGCCTGTAAAGAATATGACCAAAAAACAAATTCAGGTATTTTTTGAGCGTCTTCGTGAGCAAAGACCTCATCCGGAAACCGAACTGAATTATGCTAATCCTTTCGAACTGTTAGTCGCTGTGACGCTTTCTGCACAAGCAACCGATGTCAGTGTAAATAAAGCCACCGATAAATTATTTCCTATCGCCAATACGCCGGAAGCCATTTATGCACTCGGAGTCGAAGGACTGAAGGAATATATTAAAACCATTGGGCTATATAACGCCAAAGCTGAAAACGTTATTAAGGCCTGTAAGATACTGATAGAAAAGCATAACAGCATCGTTCCAGACAACCGTGTAGATCTGGAAGCTTTACCCGGTGTGGGACGTAAAACCGCGAATGTGGTGTTAAATACCGCATTTGGTCATCACACCATGGCAGTCGACACCCATATTTTTCGCGTTGGTAACCGTACCGGTCTGGCAATTGGAAAAAATGTGTTAGAGGTTGAACATCGACTGGTTAAAGTCATTCCTAAAGAATTTATACTTGATGCGCATCATTGGCTGATTTTACATGGGCGTTATTGTTGTATTGCCCGTAAGCCGAAATGTTATGAATGCGTGGTGTCTGATGTCTGTCAGTGGCCGGATCGGTTTGAATTTGGTGCAGCGAAAAGCAGTCCCGTAAAAATGATTGAAGATAAAATCTAACTTCAGTTTTTATCTTTATTTTTTTGCTGCACTTTTGGATGTAGCTGACGCTCGGGCTGACTATTTTTCTTTTCTGCCGCTTCCTGCTTTTCCACTCGGCGCAAGAATTTAAAACTTTGTACCATTAAAGCCAATACCACAATACCAAAAAAAATCATCAATACAACTAAGCCAATTTTTAGCAAGGCATCACCTTCAAAATAGTGCACAAATAAAAAGAGCCCTAATATGACTTAGGACTCTTTTAATGTCAAAACATTCACCGCACTAAGGCAGGTGAATTATTTTGATTGATCTAAAATCGCGAACAAATCAGCTTGAACTTCTTCAATCGGACGAAGACCATTCAACTTGTCATAAGTCGGTGCATTTTCGCCAGAAGCAGCACGACCTTGATAGAAACCAACCAATTGCTCAGTTTCAGTGTGGTATGAACCCAAACGTTTACGAATCGTTTCTTCCTGGTCATCTGGACGCTGAACTAAATCTTCGCCAGTCTCATCATCTTTACCTTCCACTTTAGGTGGATTGTAAACAACATGATAAACACGACCCGAAGCCGCGTGCTGACGACGACCTGAAAGACGTTGTACGATTTCTTCGTCAGGAACATCAATTTCAATCACGTGATCAATATTAATGCCTTCATTTTCCAAAGCTTCTGCTTGAGGAATCGTGCGCGGGAAACCATCAAAAATGCAACCGTTCACACAATCAGGTTGAGCAATACGTTCTTTCACAAGACCGATGATGAGTTCGTCTGATACCAGACCACCACTCTCCATCACGCTTTTAGCTTTAAGACCTAATTCAGTTCCTTCACGAATTGCA
>JBLZXS010000040.1:0-2633 GCA_050285325.1 Acinetobacter sp. | reverse complement strand
AAAGTAAAAATACCTATTTATTTTTTAATATTTTATCGAGTAAAAAACTCACAGATATTTTATGGGTTGACTTGATTCCTTGCTGTGAAAAGTTAGGAACAATCAGACTGTCTATCTCGCAAACCCAGGCCACCAATAACAAAGCATGAACAATATTTATATTTAACTATCCGACTTTCCTGCGTATTTTTAAAACTTGCATTGCTATAACAGGAACAAATCGTGAAAAAAACAATTTTAATTCTCTCGCTTAGTACACTTGTTTTAGCTGCCTGCAGCAAACCGAATACCGATACCAATGAAAGCAATCAAGCACCTGAAAACCCTGTAACGCCAACCCAATCTATGCAGTCCACCAATACTCAATCTACCGCCCCGAAGGGTGATACCGCAGAAACCTCACGGGATTGGCCCGGTGAATATAAAGGTACTTTCCCCTGTGCAGATTGTGAAGGAATTGAAATGGATCTCGAGTTAAAAGCAGATAAAACCTATGAATTAACAGAAGAATACTTGGGTAAAGGCAAAAATAATGAATTTAAAGTTAAAGGAACTTTTAGCTTTGATCAGAATAATCCATCAGTCATTAGCCTGGATAAAGCCGGTGATCATCGTAAATTTTTTATCGGTGAAAATTTTGTGGAAGCGCGTGATATGGACACTGGAAAAGCCCTAGATTCAAAACTTAATTACAAGTTACAAAAAGATCTTAATTAATTGAACTACTGTTATTCCTTGCATAAAAAATCTGAAACAGGGTTTTTATGCAATTTTTTATTGCATATTGGTCATGATTTGCTACAAATAAATCATTTATTTTACGACTTAATACTAGATAGATCATTCAGTTATGATTATGTTTAGAAAAATACATTTAGAATTAAATGATCATTATGAAACAAGCGATGATTACACTCGGTTTTTCTGCCATATTATTTTTAATTGGCTGCGATAATACGGGTACATCATCCCTGAATGAAAAAGTCAGTCTACCAGAACAACCTTCAAAACCTAAACCTGTTCCAATTCCAGGTTGGGTAGCCCATTACAAGGCGTTTATTCCCTGTCAAGCTTGCGAAAAAACACTTGTTTCTTTACAACTTTATCAAGATCAGAGTTACAGCCTAAAGGAAGTCAGTTTTTATAAGCAAAAGCTTAAACAAAAAGATTCTTCCGGCACATTTACGTTCAATAAGAAAAATTCAAATTTACTACATTTAAGCGATGATAAAACCCATCACACCCGTTATATTTTCTTGCATGATCATTCAATCGAACTACTTGACCAAAATCAAAATCGATTTGAAAATTTCGAACAATATCAAGTGAAGAAAGTAGAAAATATCCAAGTCAATAATGCACTTAAACATGTAGATATACAGGCCGATTTATTTAAATCAGAAAAAATACAATCTAATGGCATTGAAAGTACAAAATTAACTTATTTTTTTGAAATTAATAACCATTCCGATCGGCCACTTAAATTACGTGATAGCGATATTGTATTAGTAGATGTTAAAAATAATGAACATATTTCTATCATGGAAAATAATCCCCTCTCTCCTATTAAACCTAATAAAACCCAGCATGAACTGGTCTCATTTATTTATCCTGAAACCTATCAGGCTGCTTATATTAAAGTTAAATAATTTAAATACGCATAAAAAAATCCCCGCATAAAGCGAGGATTTTTTAAGACCGGATGATCCGTATGACTTACATCATACCGCCCATACCACCCATACCGCCCATATCAGGCATTGCAGGTTTGTCTTCTGGAATATCAGTAATCATGCATTCAGTCGTTAACATTAACGCAGCAACTGAAGCAGCGTGTTCTAAAGCAGAACGCGTTACTTTAGCAGGGTCAAGAATACCCATTTCTAGCATATCGCCATATTCGCCAGTTGCAGCGTTATAACCGAAGTTACCTTCACCGTTTTTCACAGCGTTGATCACTACAGATGGCTCATCGCCTGCATTAGCAACGATTTGACGAAGTGGAGCTTCAATGGCACGGCGTAAAATGTTGATACCCACATTCTGGTCATCATTCGCACCGGTAATGCCTTCAAGCGCAGAAGCTGCACGTACTAGCGCAACACCACCACCAGCAACAACACCTTCTTCAACCGCAGCGCGAGTCGCATGAAGTGCATCATCTACACGGTCTTTTTTCTCTTTCATTTCAACTTCAGTTGCTGCACCAATTTTGATGACTGCAACACCGCCTGCCAATTTAGCAACGCGTTCTTGAAGTTTTTCTTTGTCGTATTCTGAAGTAGATTCTTCAATTTGCGCACGGATCTGTTGAACGCGATCTGCAATTTGAGCAGCATCACCAGCACCGTCAACCAGTACAGTGTTTTCTTTAGAAACAGTAACCTTATGTGCTGTACCCAAGTGCTCAAGCGTTGCTTGTTCAAGTGACATACCAATTTCTTCAGAAATTACAGTACCACCTGTCAAGATCGCGATGTCTTGAAGCATTGCTTTACGACGGTCACCAAAACCAGGTGCTTTCACTGCACATACTTTGATAATACCGCGCATATTGTTCACTACAAGCGTAGCCAATGCTTCGCCTTCAACATCTTCAGCGATGATAAGAAGCGGTTTACCTGTTTTAGCAA
>JBLZXS010000039.1:0-4387 GCA_050285325.1 Acinetobacter sp. | reverse complement strand
CATGGAGAATACCGCAATCTGCTTAAAGCCCGGAAATGGAGTAAAGCTCAAGAAGATATACGCAACCAAAGTGGTCATTAAGCCCATAAACAGACTCGGCAACAGCGGTTTGAGTACCGCAAAACCGTCGATATGCCGATGCTGCGATTGCATGGCCATAAAGTAAAATGAAAAATCGACACAGACCCCGACCAGACTGGCACCAAACACCAGCGTCATCAGGTGAATTTCACCAAATACCCAATGCGTGATGGCGAATGCCACCAGACAGCCAGTACCTACCGCAATCATTTCGGTAAACATCGGACGAACCGAGCGGAAGCCGAACAGCACTAACAGAAAAATCCCCAAGGTCGAACCCAGACCAATGGTGGAGATTTCTCTTTCAGCCGAAGTAGTGCCGAATTGGGCAAACAATAAAGTGCCTGTCCAATGCGGCTCAACCTGCATCTGTTGCAGTTGCTGGTCTAGCTGTTTAATCCAGACCGCAGTTTTTTCCTGATAATCGATATTGTAAGGACTATTTTTGAGCTCAAGAACCACTAGCCGTGAAATTCCCTGCTCATCCCGAATAGTGGCAAAACCCTGTTCCAAAGTAATATCCGAATTGCTCTGCAAACTGGATAAGCCCATGGCATAACGTGGAAATAACAGCAGTGGATCTTGTTGTAATAGCTCTGCGGTAACGGGCATGCCCGGACTCATGATTTGCAATAAGCCCTGTTCTGTCAGGGAGGCATAATCTTGTTGTTCAAGCAGCTTTTGATCATCGGCGGTCAGTAAACCTGCACGATGTTGATATAACAGCTGCGCAAACTGGTCACTATCTACCTGAGCATTTAAGGGCTGCCACAAATCACTTTGCGCCACCTTTTGTTGAAAGGTGGTTGTGGCTTTAGCCAAGGCGGCATCATCTTTGGCATTCAGCACCACAAAGACTTTGTCATTCAGTTGCTGACTGACATATTGCTGCGCCCGTTCCAGCCGTGGGTCATGCGTCGATTCAGGCAACAAGGCAAAGATATTGGTTTGAATATGAATATCTTTTTTTAGCCAAGCCGTACCCAGCGCGATGGCAATCACGCTGAGTACAATCAGCCACAGCGCAGTAAATTTATTTTGCCAGTTGGAAAAGTGCATTTTCCTCAGCCGTTAAGGTTTGGGGTTGAATGGTTTGCTGGCTAAAGCGGATCGTGGTGCTGTTATTGGCTTTTTCCTGCAACACAATACGATCGACATAACGCTGCCCTTGCGCCTCAACCCGGACAAACAATTTTTTAAACAGACTGCTTTTCGGGGTTAAAGTGACATTCCACTGCGCCGGGGTATAACTTGCCGAAACAACATTAAAGTTCTTGGCTAAAGCCGTTTCATTGCCTGACATCAGCTGCAAGAACATGGTCGCTACCGAACCATAAGGTGATTTATCAATTTCAATCTGACTGTGTGTGCGCTGGGTTTTTTGCACCAGTTTACGCGGCGTCACAATCAGATCGGCCTTGACCGGAGTTTGAATTTTCCAGATCACCCCTTGTGATTTGGAAAATAGTACGGTGCCTTTGGAAACAAAGGTTTTATTCATGGATGCCAGTTTTTTTTGCTGGTCGAAATTGGCACGTACGGTAGGAGTCGCAGAAAGCTGTCCAAAGATTTGTCTGAGCTGCGGATTTTGCGCATGCACCGCTTGCGGCAACATGAATGTGAGACACAGTAAACTCGCTAAAAATAGCCATACTGCACGTTGTAGATTAATCGATGTCATCTGCTTTACTCCGGCTTAAACTCAGACCAAGCGTTTAAACGCTCCAATAAAATTTGCGGTGACTGGAAACACATTTCACGGTTTTCACTATGTACCGCCACTTGCGTGGTATAGCCTTTGGTCAGTCTTTTACCGCTTTGGGCATCAAAAATCTGGTATTCAATTTTCAGGCGGTTTTCCCATTCTTTTAAAATGGCACGCACCCGAATTTTCTGTTCAAACAGGATGCCATGCGCATAGCGGACATGACTTTCAATCACAGGCCAGGCATAGCCGGAATCACGCATCTGCTTATAGTTATAATGAAACTGGTCCAGCAATTTGCAGCGCGCAATTTCAAAATATTTCAAATAATGCCCATGCCAGACCACGTCCATGGTATCCACATCATGAAATGGCACTTCAATCATCACATCGGCATGCATAGTCTGTTTCCTGATCTTTTTAGCGAACAAGTTCACTGCTTAATAATTCTAGATTTTCCAGGCGATCCACCAGTTGCTGCAACTCTTGTTGCAACGGACGGTCTTCTACCACGTAATCAAAGGTTTGTAATACCCAAGCTTTAAAGGCAGTCAAGACTTCGGCTAACTTGCCATCTAAACCTTTTAAGTTTACCGCTTGCACACTGGCACAGCACAAGGCTGCAATCACCTGTTCGGTCAGCACAATTACACGGCTGGCATCACGCGCGGCAATGGTTCCCATACTGACCTTGTCCTGGTTATGGCATTCAGTCGAGCGCGAGAAAATCGAAGCCGAAAGCGTCTGTTTCAATGCCTCTGCCGTCCATGCCGACACGCCAATCTGTACCGCTTTAAACCCGTGATTTAGCGGCAGGCGGTCATCGGTTGCCCCGGTTAAATTACGCGGCAAACCGTTATTCATTTTATAGTCCACCAGTTGCGCAAATTGACGATCCATTAAATCGGCAATATTGGCAATCATGATTTTCAGGCTATCCATGGCCTGGGCAATGTGCCCGCCATAGAAATGACCGCCATGCAACACGCGTAAATTCACCGGATCAATCAGCGGATTGTCATTACTGGAGTTCAGTTCATTTTCAATAAACTGGCGTAACCAGGGTTTAGAATCTTCAAACACACCAATAATATGCGGTGCACAGCGTAGCGAATAACGGTCTTGCAAGCGTGAACTTTGATGTTCGGTTTGCACTTCACTGTTTAGCCAATTCCGCAATTCCGCGGCAATATTTTGCTGACCCGGATGCGGCTTTTGGGCAAACAGCACTTCATCAAAATGACTCGGATTACCTTCCAAAGCCAATACATTCAGCGCAGTAATGCAAGTGCTGGCCAAACTGATTTGTTCAGCTTTTTTATAGTTCAGGCAGGCAATTGCGGTCATCACTGCAGTACCGTTCATCAGTGCCAGACCTTCTTTAGGACGCATCACCAGAGGCTGCATGCCTTTTTCTGCATATACCTGACTGATCGGAACAATCTGTCCCTGATAATAAACATCACGTTCACCGACCAAAGCACCCGCAATATAAGATAATGGAGTTAAATCACCACTCGCCCCGACCGAACCTTCTGAGGGAATCACCGGAATCACATTTTCATTCAGCATCCACACCAGACGTTCCAGCAAGGCATGCGAAACACCGGAATAGCCGCGTGCCAGCGAACATAAGCGTGTCACCAGCACTGCACGGGCCGTAATTAAATCCAGATTTTGACCGAGGCCACAGCCATGAAAACGGGATAAATGCAAAGGCAGTTCATTGACCTGATGGGCGGGAATTTCGACCAGACAGGAATCGCCATAACCGGTGGTCACGCCATAAATCACGCCTTCATCCTGCAGCAGCTGATCCAGAAAATCCGCACCGCGCTGAATTAACTCACGCCATTCAGCACTGGCAGGCAAGGCCACTGATTTTTCCTGACGCGCAACCGCCACCACATCTTCAATTGAAAGTGGTTTTTCCCCCACAGCTAACACTTGCATTATTGTTTGTTCCAGAAATTATAAAAATTAAACCATTGATAGGGCGCACGAATGCAGTGCTGCTCGAGTAAGGTCACATATTGACGGGTCGTATTTTGCATGGCCTGAATACGGCTTTTACGAGGAAAATTCAATTGCTCGGCTATCGAGTGAATATGCACTTCAAAGTTGTCGCCCACGCGATAACAAAATACGGCGAGCACCGGAACTTTCAGCAGACTGGCTAGAATCCACGCGCCTTGTGGCCAGTTGGCTTCTTCACCTAAAAATGAAATCGGCTGTACCCGATCCGACTGTACTGGCACACGATCTGCTGCGACAATGACCCATTCCCCTCGATCGAGTTTTTCTTGCAATACCAAGGCCGTTTCAATACCCAGTTCATCTACCGAAACCAGATTGACATCGGCATGATCATTGAGTTTTTTGAGGAACTGGTTAAATTTGGTGGCATGTTTTTGATAGACCAGAACATTAATTTTCTGTGGATGTTCCGACTTGATGGCACGCAGCAATTCAATATTGCCAAAATGCGACACCACAATCACCGCACCTTTTTGATAATGCGCACGGAAATGTTCATGTCCATGTAAAACCAGTTGCTGTTCCGGGATTTTACCCAGCCAGCCCTCAATTTTATCCAGAATA
>JBLZXS010000038.1:0-4404 GCA_050285325.1 Acinetobacter sp. | reverse complement strand
AAAAATTCATTCTAATCAAATAATTAAAAAAAATAAATTTAAGAAAAATTAAATATCGTAAAAATAAAGTGAAATCAGTTATTCAAATTGTGCTGTTGTAGTGGTTAAAATGCACCGTTTTAGACATCTAATTTATATCTCTTTAATTACCGACTTTGTCATATGTTGTAATTCCAAATTAATCAAAGGTTGCCCTACATTTGCATGAATCGGATACGACTCAACACATGCTGTTTTTGAATAGCCATATCTTTCATAATATTGAATCAGCTCTGTTCTGGCATCCAGTACAAACATTTCATAACTGATCAAGGTTGGACAAATTGCGAATGCCTTTTGTTCAGCATATGCTAAAACTTGCTTTCCAATACCTTTATTTTGCCAATGTGAATTGACACAAAAAGTGCCTATTTCAACAGCATTTTGCTGAAAGGTTAAACCTATACAGGCGACTAAATTAGGATATTTATCTTCAATAACTTCGGCTATAAACAGATAGAAGTTATCTTGTTTTAAACTTTGCAATAATTGCTGATGATTGATTCGATCTCCACTGACAATACTGTGTTCACTGGTCCAACTAGAACCTGTATTTGTACGATAAGCCTGATTAATCAGGCTGACTAAATTGTCGATATCATCAACATTGGCAGTTCTATATTTTAATGGCTTCATTATTTTTCTAAAAAATTGAATTGAAAGAAAATTACCACAAAGCATCATCAAACAAAATTTTATCCATAAAAAAAACCAGACTTAAAGTCTGGTTTTTTTTTATCATTAAAGTTCGTAGCCTTAATGAGCTACTTCAATTTAAATCGGTGCAAATGGCGCAACTACATCCGCATTTTGTGCACGATGGCGCATAAAGTGATCCATCAATACAATCGCAAACATCGCTTCAGCGATTGGTGTCGCACGAACACCGACACACGGGTCATGACGACCTTTGGTCAATACGTCCGTATCTTCACGGTCGATATTAATGGTTTTACCTGGGGTGGTAATACTAGCAGTTGGTTTCAGCGCAATTGCCACACGAATGGTTTGACCACTCGAAATACCACCCAGAATCCCGCCTGCATGATTGGCAAGGAAACCGTCTGTCGTCAATTCATCACGTGATTCATGACCAAACTGTTCAGCAACCACAAAGCCATCACCAATTTCAACACCTTTAACTGCATTGATGCTCATCATGGCATGTGCGATATCAGCATCTAGACGATCAAATACTGGCTCGCCCCAACCTACCGGCACATTCTCTGCGAGAATCTCAAGCTTTGCACCACAGCTAGTGCCTTGTTCGCGAAGTGAAGTCACTAAAGCTTCAAAACGTGGCACTGCATCAACATCACCACAGAAAAATGGATTATTTGGAACTTCATTCCAATCTAATTTTTCGGTTTTTTCCGTACCAATTTGTGTGACATGACCACGAATGTTAATACCAAACTTTTCAGCCAGATATTTCTTTGCAATTGCACCGGCAGCCACACGCATCGCAGTTTCACGTGCGCTTGAACGACCGCCACCACGGTAATCACGGAAACCATACTTTTGGGTATAGGTATAATCGGCATGACCGGGACGGAAAGTTTGCGCAATATTGCCGTAGTCTTTGGATTTTTGATCCGTATTACGAATCAATAAACCAATTGATGTACCTGTGGTTTTACCCTCAAATACACCAGAAATAATTTCGACTTCATCCGGCTCTTTACGCTGGGTCGCGAATTTAGAGGTACCCGGTTTGCGGCGGTCTAAATCTTTTTGTAAATCTGCTTCAGTCAGTTCGATTCCAGGCGGCACACCATCGACAATTGCCATCAGGCCCACGCCATGAGATTCACCACAAGTCGTTACACGGAACAGTTGTCCAATACTATTACCTGCCATGTTCACAACTCCTTATGCTTGAACAGATTGTACAAATAAATCACGGTATTTACGGCATTGCTCTGCGGTTAAAGCAAAAATACCCGAACCACCTTTTTGGAAAGTTAACCAATGGAAATCTACAGTATTAAAGTTCTGTTTCATTGCCCATTCAGAATTACCTACTTCAATGATAATCAAGCCATCTTCAGTTAAGTAATCTGCAGCTTGCGCCAACATTTTACGAACTAAATCCAAACCGTCCTGACCTGCAGCCAGTGCAAGTTCTGGCTCATGTAAAAATTCAGCAGGTAAATCTGCCATGTCTTCTGCATCCACATACGGAGGATTAGACACGATTAAATCATATTGATTTTCAGCAGGAATTTTTGCGAATAAATCTGATTCCATCAATGCAACCTGATATTGCATATTGTGATGTTCAGCATTAATCGACGCCACTTCTAAAGCTTCTTTAGAAATATCGGTTGCATCCACTTCCGATTCAGGGAAGGCATAAGCCAACGCAATCGCGATACAGCCCGAACCGGTACACATATCTAAAATACGACGTGGTGTTTGCGGATTATTATTTTCAGGAAGATTGTTCAATGCTTCACGCACCAGACCATTTTCATCTAGGCAATAAGGTGCAAAGCGTTGGTTAATCAATTCTGCAATCGGTGAACGTGGAATAAGTACACGTTCATCCACGTAATAAGGTTTATCGCAGAAATAAGCAAGATTCAACAAATATGAAGTTGGCACTTTTTCATTGATACGACGTTCCAGCAAACTGATAAATTCAGCTCTTTCACTTGGCAGTAATTTCGCATCTAAGATTTCTGGATTTGCATTCCAGTCCAGTGCCAGTGTTTGCAATACTAAAGCCGAACTTTCTGCAAAAAAGTCTTCTGTACCTTGACCCAAGTGTGCATCGTATTGACGTAGAGCTGAAACACCAAAACGGATAAAATCACGAATAGTCGTCAGGTTTTCAGCGGCTTCCTGTAAATGTTCAGGGCTAATTGTCAGTTGATCCACTTAAGGCATCTCCAAGGTCAAATTTTTTAAAGCGCCTTATGATACCTTGTTTTATTGGTTTTTTATAACGTTTCAAGCAGATTAAAAACAATAATCTATGCGCCATTTATTTAATTTGATAATAGTAAGCACGTTCCATCGTCATTTCCAAAATACATCTTTCCTGTTTGACTTTAAGCAAGCTCGAGGTCACTTTTAAATAGCATTGCTGATTAACACGTTTTAACCAAAGCTTGTGCTGCTGCTCGACGTTACTTTGATTATCCCCACTGTTTTTTAAATAATTTTTATAATATTTATTCAGAATTTTTTCCTGATTTTTTAACTCTTTTTTCACACATTTTTTGACTGTTTCAGTTTGACCATAAGAGGTGTTTAGACATTTGTTATATTCGTCAGAATATCCTTGTGCTAAAACTGTGGTTGAACCCAAAACAGCCATACTGAAAATCACTGGCATTAAAAATCGCATCATATTCCCCTGTCTTAAATGACTCAATTTTAAATAATATTCATTTTATTTATTTAGGAATACTACAACAAAGCTGTGAAGATTCCTATATCACCGCTGTTAAAGCCAAAGTACAACAAACATTGCAACATTTTGGCTATTGAATCTGGCTAAAATGACCTTATATAGTTTTCATTATTTTCTAAATACTTCTTGTTATGAGCTACAAGCACAATAATTTAATGGCAATGCGCCAAAACTACTGGAATG
Organism: Acinetobacter sp.; assembly: GCA_050285325.1. Lineage (GTDB taxonomy): Bacteria > Pseudomonadota > Gammaproteobacteria > Pseudomonadales > Moraxellaceae > Acinetobacter. The sequence continues at coordinate 761 of JBLZXS010000038.1, read as the reverse complement.
ATACCCATTCTGCCCAGGTTGAAAGCGAGAAACAATTTTTTCAGCAAACCTTGATTGAACATGACATCTACACAGCTCCATCAGAAGATGATGCCAAATATCTGTTCTTTAGTTTACCGAGTATTATTATTGTCAAAGGTTATGCCTTGGGTTTTAAACATTACACTGTGCAAGCCATGATTTCTAAACATCTTCAAGATAATAAAACCATATTGCAGCAAAAAAGTGACATCAAAATTCAATTCCGCATGTAAATATTTATCTAATTCATATCCATCATTACAATTGCCTGTGCGGATATCCTTCTCAAGGCTGATAAAAGTGTGAGTAACCCATTTAATTCACTCATGTGAAAGGCATCTAGGTCTTATAAGACCGAAGTTTTTATGGAAAATAAATTAAATATTAAGCATATTAATGCCCTGTACAGCAGGTTGAACTTTTTTAATACGTGAATACACGGTAATATCCGCTACAATTAATTATTCTGCGACTTGCTGATTAAAGGATTTTGTTTAATGTCAGATCAGAACGATAAGCTTAAACAACTGAAAACCTCCTCTATGGATCGACGTTTATCTATCGCTAAAGCATCCTTACTGGCAGGAACGCGATGGGCGGCCTCTAGCGCAACCACCATGTTTTCCAGTGAAGCAGAAAAAGAAAAGAAACGTAAAAAAGCAATGAAAGAACAAGCCGATTATCTTGTTTCTGAAATTGGAAAACTTAAAGGCTCTATCGTTAAAATCGGGCAAATGATG
>JBLZXS010000037.1:0-7808 GCA_050285325.1 Acinetobacter sp. | reverse complement strand
AATCATTACCTTAAATATAATAAAAGTCAGGATCAGTCATACCGTTCCTTTAGGCAGATGAACAAGATCAGTAAATCAATCAATATTTAGAAACAGGCGAAATAGGAGAGAATTGATTTAGGCCCGAATCTTGATCTGGATCATTAGATTTATTGTATAAATATTATTCGATTTGAGCTTAGTAGAATTGTTAAAACAAAGTGAAAAAATAACAAACGGTTTAAATGTTTTTCTCACCTAAACCATCGCAAATTGAAGACTAGAAAGGCAATTGAGCCAGTTTGTTTAAAAAATGTGGAATCACGCGAGGTTCAAGAATAATGGTCATCAGCACCCCATAGGCAGCTCCCCAAAGATGCGCACTATGGTTGATATTGGAATTGCCACGTTTGCCTGACCAAATACTATAGGCTACATAAAGTACAGCAAAAATAATCGCAGGCACCGGAATGAAAAACACGAAAATCAGTTTCCACGGTTCAAACAGAATATAAGCAAACAAAACTGCTGAAACGGCCCCTGATGCACCTAAACTTGCCCAACGATGGTCATTTTTATGTTTTAAATAACTTGGAATAATGGCAACAATCAAGCCACCTAAATAGAACAAGACAAAGCCAAGATCAAAAAAATACTGTCGATAAAAACTTTCAATCACGCTGCCAAAAAAGAACAGCGTAATCATATTAAAAATCAGATGGGCACCATCGGCATGTACAAAGCCATGGGTAATAAAGCGGTCATATTGTCCACGAGGCAGGGCAGGAGGCCAAAAAATTAGACGACTCATTACTTTTTGATTTGAAAAGGCGATGAGTGAAACCACCACTGTAATCAGAATGAGGGTAACAGTATGGTTAAAAGGTAAATCTAGCATGAAGTGAAAGTTCAACTTTTAAATATTTATGACTAATAATGCCATTAAATGAAGTATTAAGATGAACTTTTATAATAATTCCGACAATTTTAGTTGATTTTTTTTTATTACCCCGCATCTTCAGTTAAAATAGCTACTTCAGCTTGAGGAAATATTGTTATGTCGACTGAGAACATCAGCGCTGCAGTTGCAGAAGAAATTCCAAATTTATTGATTACGCCAACAGCACAAGAATATTTGTTTGATTTGCTTCAAAAACAAAATACTCCAGGCATTGCTGTACGTATTTTTGTGGAAAATGCAGGTACGCCTCGTGCTGAATGTTGTATGGCATATAGTGCACCTGAAGAAGTGATTCCTACAGACTATAAACAAGATTATCCGGATTTCGCAGCTTATATTGACGCACCTTCTATTCCATATTTGCTAGATGCGGTAATTGATTACAATAAAGACCGTTTTGGTGGACAATTGACTTTCCGTGCGCCAAATTCAAAAGTTCCACGTGTTGGCGCGGATGCTTCAATTGAAGAGCGTATTACCTATGTATTGCAATCCGAAATTAATCCGGGTCTGGCTGGACATGGCGGTAACTGTGCCTTAGTAGAAATTATTGAAGATGAAGAACATGGCTTAACTGCGGTATTAAAATTTGGTGGTGGTTGCCAAGGCTGTTCAGCGATTGACGTAACCTTGAAACAAGGTGTTGAAACAACGTTGAAACAGCATATTCCTGAATTATCGCGTGTGGTTGACCAAACTGACCACAGTCAGGCAGAGGGCGCTTATTTTAAATAAGACCTCATATTTGAAAATGGCCTCCAATTTATTGGAGGTTTTTTTTACTTAAAATTTAATTGATAGTGAGAATAATTATCAATATTAATTGCAATATGTTTATTGTTTGTTACAATGTGCAACAAAATTGCATTACTTATCCATTATTTGCCACTTGGGGAAACTTGAATGACCAAGCGTATTGTTCGATCTGCACTCTCACTTTCAATTTTATCTGTTATCGCTTCAGTTACATTTGCAGCTGATCAAAATACATCTTCTGTTTCTAATCCGGTCAAGCTAGAAACAATAGTCGTTACAGCGGCAGGTTATGAACAGGATGTAAGCAAAGCTCCTGCATCAATGACTGTGATTACCAGGGAAGAACTAGAAGCGCGACAATACAATGATATTACCGATGTGCTCAGAAATACGCCGGGGGTGGTGATTTCTGGAGCAGGTTCTGCACAAACGGTCAGTATTCGGGGTATGGGTTCAAGTTACACATTATTTTTGGTCAATGGTAAACGTCAATATTCTAAAGATGTGAATCCGAATGGAGACGACAGCGGATTTGAAAAAAATATCTTGCCGCCGGTTGCATCAATTGAACGTATTGAAGTGATTCGTGGGCCTGCATCTACTTTATACGGCAGTGACGCTATGGGTGGTGTAATCAATATCATTACCAAAAAAGTCAGTGATGAATGGTCGGTAACAGCTGAACTCGGAACGGTTTTACAGGATTCGAATCATTCTGGAGATATCAAAAATGCTTCGGTCTATCTAGCCGGGCCTTTGATTGAAAATAAACTCGGCATGCAGCTTGGAGTGAATAAGCAAAAGCGTGAAGAAGACAGCTATGTAGGTGGCTTCCGCGGTACGGAAGTGGAAAGTCTAAATTCCAGACTGACTTATTTAATTAATGATAATCATGATTTAGAGTTTGACGCGAATTTCACGAAACAGGAATCTGAATCTACCGCGGGTCAAACCATTCTAAGTACGGGAACAGATTCATACGGTCGAAATTATCGTGAAGTCTTCGGCTTAACTCATAATGGCCGATATAGCGATGTACTGAATAGCAGTTCTTATATTCAATATGAAAAATCAAAAAATCCGGATCGTAAAAACAGCACTTCAGGTTTAAGCGGAATCGAGCTCGACACTTGGCTGGCCAATACCCAGTGGAATTGGCAGTTGAGCAATCACAATTTAATCTCGGGTCTGTATTTTAAAAACGAGTCACTGGTTGACCGTGCTACCAATCAAAATCTAGAGATGCCTGTAACTGAATTAGACCGTTGGGGATTTGCAGTTTTTGCAGAAGATACCTGGTCAATTACCGATACTTTTAACTTAACCACAGGTTTGCGTTACGATCACGATGAAAATTATGATGGCAACTTTTCACCCCGTTTATATGGGGTGTATAACCCGACAGATGCCTGGACATTTAAGGGCGGGGTATCTACCGGTTACAAACAACCCGACTTAAGACAATCATCAAGTGATGTACACTCTGTGACCGGTAAAGGCAGCGCCTTTATTATGGGGAATGACGATTTGACACCGGAAAAATCGTTGAGCTATGAACTTGGCACCGCATGGCAGGGCGACAAGTCTAAAGCATCTTTAACTGCTTTCTATACTGAATATAAAGATAAAATTACAGAAATACGCGATTGCTCATCTCCAAATGGGAGTAACAGTGATTCGGCAACATGGACCTGTGCAGACCCATTTGGTCGCATTGATGCAGCGACGGGGAATGTCCGCTTGTGGAACTTTATCAGTTCACGCATCAATGTGGATGAAGCGATCATGCAAGGTGTTGAGGCTTCATTTGACACCGAGCTTGCGGAAGGGGTAAATCTAAATACTAACTACACTTATACGGAAACCGAGCAGAAATCAGGTGATTTAAAAGGTCAGCCATTAAATCAAATGCCAAAGCATATGTTTAATGCAACCGTGGATTACAACATCAATGATGCTTTGGATGTCTGGACCCGCTTACATTATCGTAGTGAAACGTCTTCTTATTTAGGTCGTGCAGCAATGTCGGATCCGACCCCTGCGTATCAATTCTTGGATGTCGGTTTTAACTACCAATTTACCCCAAGCTTAAAAGGTAAATTCGGGGTTTATAATATCCTGGATGAAAAAGCAGAAGATGCAGATGGCGATCAGGTTTTAGATGGACGCCGTTATGGTATTAGTTTTGTTGCCAATTTCTGATAAGTTGAATAAAGAAAAAGCCGCATGATGCGGCTTTTTTTATTTGGAAGATTAAGCATCCAGATTTAAAATTTTCTGTGCTGTTTCAGCATAATAGAACTTTTCTAAATAGGCTCTGGCACGTTCGCGCAGATAGCCAGATGAAACCAGTTTTTGAATTACAGGATTTAGTAAATGCTGTAATTCATGTTGAATTAGATCTTGATCAATATTTAAATCGCGCAGTAACAAGTCAAAAGGGCGTTGCTGGTTACGGGTATACCAGGCATAGATACCATCATGCACTTGCTGTTTCAGGTAATCTGTTTGACGGATGTGATCCCAGATTTCATGACCTAAATTCACGGTATTGGGCAAGTCTTGAACTTCAATATAGTTCTTCAGTACGGTTAAAGGCATGTCTTTAATTTTATGCCAGAGATTGGCCTGAAAATGATAGAGCTTTTCATCATCAAAATGCTGATTTAAAACATGTTCACTCATCTGGCTGAGTTTTAAAATATTTTTTTGCAGATAATGGCCAATCGTTTGATCCAGATTTGAGTCGGTCACGGTTTCTAAAACTGATTTCCCCATTTTCATAAAACGTGAAACACCCGGAACCCGTTTCGCCATCACTGAATTGTCTAAATAATCCTGAATTGAATGTTGAATCAATTGTGTGATCATGGCTGAAAAAGCAGGACTGTTGACTACGGTTTTAATTAAGCGCTGACGATGTCCGCTTTTACTCGCAACATACTGCGCAATTTTATCGACAGTAAGTACAGGAATAACATCCGCAATTTGCGTGTTTTCATTGGCGGGATGGATTAAAGCAAAACGAAGATGTTCGGTAATTTGTTCAATTAAAAAGTGACTCGCAGGGGTAGCTAAAATCTGCTTTTGCAATAGGGCATTGATCTGTTCAAACGACCAGATGTCTTGCAAGGTCTGTTTTCTAAACCACTGATAAAAAATCAAAAACTCATTTTCAAGCGTGGCAGTATGTGAAAACTCTTGTTCTAAAAATTCAAGATGAGCTTCAATCAATTGCTCAATCATCGGATGTTTTTGCATACTGTCTCAAAAAATTTAATTTAAGGGGATAAGTTTATCAGCAAGTGGGTTTTTTAACTTTTGGGTTTTTGCGAGAAAAGGTAAATAATGGCTTGCCACTTGTTGTTCTGCTTCTAATATAGGCATATGCCCAACATTATTTAAAATAACCGGGGTTTCTGCACGCTTCAATAAAGACTGTAATTCATTTGCTGCTTCAACATTAATGATTTTATCTTGTTTGCCCCAAAGAATCAGTGTCGGCGCTTCAATCGTTCGTGTCAGTCGGGCAAATGATTCTGGCGTATAAATACGGCTTAATGTGATTACTTGGTCAATCATTTTCCGGGTTTGCAAAGACTGCGAAATCAGCATTTTTTCTTGGGCTTTTTTAAAATAAACCGGTAAGTCCGGCGGTGTTTGCATGACTTGTGCCATCACCTGGTCTAGATCACCCGGTTTAGACACAATCAGATGCTTTAAAAAATAGGGGTCTCTGGTATAGGCGGTATTGGCTTGTTTATAAATGCCTGCGCTATTGAGTAAAAACAGACTTTGCGTATCAAATGGATATTGGGATGCGTAAACTGTAGCAATCGAGCCACCTAGCGAGTGTCCGGCAATATTGAGTTTATCTTCAACATTCATGGCTTCCACAAAACGGCGTAAGCGTTCTGTAACATTGGGAACAGAAAGATCAAAATTGTCTGCAACTTTGGTTTCACCATTCCCCGGAAGGTCTGGAATAATCACGTGATAATACGGCGTTAAAAAATGCGCTACTCCATTCCAGTTGTCACGATTTCCTGCTAAACCATGAATGAGCAATACGGCAGGTTTATTGCTGGAGCCACCTTCACTATAGCTCCAGGTAATATCATCAATTTTAATGGTTTTACTGCGTAAGCCGGCTGCATTACGTTCTTTAACCAAGTAATTTTCTAAGGAAGGTTGAGCAAGATAGCTGGTTTTATTTATTGTGGTTGCATAAGAAATAATGGGCATACTGATAGAGATGGCTAAGCATGCCATCTGCAAACAACGGGATAATATCGAGCGAGGCTGGGTCATTGATCATCATCCTAATGTGTTAATGACGGTAATTTTTAAAATTACCCTCTAAAAATCATCTTATTTCGACTGCATTTTATTTTTTTAAAAATGTCTGTGTTTTATTGTAATTATTATTGTAGAAATGTCACTGAATTGTTTCTTGAATTGCGTTGCGTGAAGCTGTAAAAGTGTGCGATAGATCAAATTTATGTGCAGAATAAAATATTTTGTAACTTTGTTATAAACTAAAAAAGCTATTATTTTTGCAAGTGACTTTCAACTTTCATCGCATTAAAATATTGCAAATTCAAACATTGGAAGACCAGCATGCTAACAGCAGAAGAAGCTTTAGACCGTTTAAAAAAAGGGAACCAACGTTTTGTAAATGGGGAAACGACCCATTTAAAACTATTGACTCACCAGCAACGCGCAGAAATGGCAGAAAGCCAAGATCCATTTGCCATCGTGTTAGGCTGTTCTGACTCACGTGTACCATCTGAAATGGTATTTGATCAGGGCTTAGGGGATTTGTTCGTTATTCGTGTTGCCGGAAATATTGTTGCACCTTCGCAAGTCGGTAGCGTGGAATTTGCGGCAGAAAGTTTTGGCTGCCCAGTGGTGATTGTCCTCGGTCATACACATTGTGGCGCAATTCATTCCACCATTGAAGCTTTAACTAATCCAGCGACTCCACCATCAGCCAACTTGATGTCCATTGTGAACCGGGTACGTCCTTCGGTTGAAATTTTAATGCAGACTGAACTGAAAAATGATTTGGATAAACTGTCTATACATGCGATCCGTTCAAATGTGTTTGCCTCTGTAAATCAGCTGCGCCATGGTTCGGCGGTATTAGAAAACCTAATTGCCAAAGGCAAATTAAAAGTGGTGGGAGCAGAGTATTCACTTGAAACGGGTGAAGTTACTTTCTTCGATTTTTAAGCAAAGCCGTTTAAAAAAAGCCAGCTCACATGCTGGCTTTTTTATTAATTATTTAAATCACGTGAAAAATAACGTTTGGTATGCAAATTGCACTTGATCTGAAGTCTTTTATATTTTCAGGTGGATAAAGTGAAATTTGTGCAATTTAAGTTTGCAGGGCTTGCTATGGCGGTTTCATTTGGTGCTTCAGCGCACACATATGGTTCCGATGAATTGACGATTAGTCAATTGCATCAAGCGGTGAAGGAGCAAAAAACGACCTTTAAGCTAACCATGCAAAATTACTTAGATGTGATTGCCGCTAATGATCAGAAAGGCGCAAAGCTCAACAGTATTATCAGCCTGAATAAAACTGCATTGGCTGAAGCAGAAGCTGCCGATAAAGCCTTTAAAAAAGACGGAACATTAAAGCCATTGCAAGGTGTACCAGTACTGCTGAAAGATAATGTGGATACTGCAAACTTGCTAACCACAGGCGGTTCGATCAGCTTAAAAGACAATGTACCTGAGCAGAATGCATTTATCGCGCAGAAACTAAAAGATGCGGGGGCAATTGTGATTGCGAAAACCAATCTGCATGAATTTGCAGTTTGGGGTGAGACCCGCAGTTCAATGCAAGGTCAGACTTTAAATCCTTATGACTTGACCCGCACCCCGGGCGGTTCAAGCGGCGGTACAGGCGCTAGCGTGGCTGCAGGATTTGGCTTGATCGGTATTGGTACAGACACCATTAACTCTATCCGTTCACCAGCATCTGCCAACAGCTTAGTGGGTCTAAGACCGACCATTGGTCTGGTGAGCCGTTCAGGCATTATTCCTTATTCACTTACCCAAGACACTGCAGGGCCAATTACCCGTACCGTTGAAGATGCTGCAC
>JBLZXS010000036.1:0-3310 GCA_050285325.1 Acinetobacter sp. | reverse complement strand
GCGGGCTACATTTTGTTTTTAAGCATTAAAACCCGTTTGGTCACTCATCTTGTGCTTACAGCACTCAGCTTGGCGATGATTATTGTGCTGATCTGGTTTGCGGTTTAGGTAATCTCATCTGATGACACATTCTGTTGCTGTGGTTTTAATTGCATTGGCCATTTTACTGTTGCTTTATGCGATATGGATCGCTTATCTGATTCTGATCAATCGTCAGCAAAAACCAAAGGCGGTATTGGGCCAAAATGATGATCTGATTATTTTTGCAACTCAGTCCGGTCAGGCAGAACATTATGCCCGGCAGACGGCGCAACAGTTAGAACGCATCGGGCAAACCATGAGCGTCGTTGATATTCAATATTTGACGGTTGAACAATTACTAGCAGCCAATAAAGTCTTATGGTTCGTGAGTACGTATGGGGAAGGCGATGCGCCTGATACAGCAAGACTGACGATAAAAAATATTTTTAGCGATTCATCTTTAAACCTTTCCCATCAGTCGTATGCCATTTTAGCTTTGGGGGATAAACGCTATACGCATTTTTGCCAATTCGGACAGCGATTAAATCAATACTTGCAGCAGCATCGTGCCATCAGCTCGTTTGACATGGTCTGTGTCGATCATTTGAAGCAGGCAGATTTAAATCTCTGGACACATCGTTTAGAACAGCTCACACAGCAACAATTCACTTCGGATCAACATGAGAAAAACTGGCATGCCTTTATCTTAAAAAATCGAGTGTGCTTAAATACGGGTAGCCAAGGCAAGCCGATTTATCAAATTCAATTGTCTTATCCTGAAAATTTGAACTGGTCATCAGGCGATATTCTAGAAGTTCAATGTGGCAATCGACTTGAAGATATACAGGTATTTTTACAAGCTCAGCAACAAACAGTGAATGATGATTTAGTCGTCAGCCTGAAATTCAAAAATTTAAGACAAGTTCCTGAACAGTTGACGAATGAATCTTTTCAGGATTGGGTTCAACGCTTCGATGATTTAGCCATCCGTGAATATTCAATTGCCAGTATTCCTGAACAAGGAAACGTTGAATTGGTGGTTAGACAGGAAATAACGGCAACTGGTCTCGGTTTAGGCTCGGGTTGGCTGACTGAATATGCTGTGTTGGGACAAAACATTGTGGCCAGAATTCGTTCTCATGCCTCCTTTCATTTAAAACCCACCCAGAAACCATTAATTTTAATTGGCAATGGTACAGGAATTGCAGGCTTGGTGGCTCATCTGGCACAAAGACAGCAATGGAATGAGCCGCAAAACTGGCTGATTTTTGGTGAACGACAACAGCAGTTCGACCATCTTTACAAAGATCAAATTCAACTGTGGCAAGCGCAAGGTTTTCTGCCTGAAGTGGATTATGCATTTTCCCGTGATCAGGCTGAAAAAATCTATGTTCAGCATATCTTGCAGCAAAAATCGGCACAGCTTTTAAATGGGATTGAAGCGGGTGCAGCTATTTATATCTGTGGCAGCTTAAAAGGCATGGCACAAGAAGTGGAACAGACCTTGTTCAATATTCTAGGTGCTGAACAATTAGCACAGCTGAAACTTGAAGGGCGTTATCAGCGGGATGTTTATTAAATTGTCGCATTAAACTCAGCATAAAAAAGGGCATGTAAACATGCCCTTAATGGTTTGGTTTATCTTTAAAAAGTAGGCGGCATATAAGTTAAAGTTCGACCCAGGATCCACAATAAGAACAAGACTAAAGGAATATGGAAAATCAGCTGGGTCACGGTAAAGCCAATCACATCTTTGGCTTTGAGTTTTAAGATACCGAGCATTGGTAACATAAAGAAAGGATTGATCAGGTTTGGAAGTGCCTCAGCTGCATTATAAATTTGCACAGACCAGCCCAAGTGAACTTTTAAATCATGTGCTGCCTGCATCACATAGGGTGCCTCAATAATCCATTTTCCGCCACCCGAGGGAATGAAGAAACCTAAAATTGCAGAATAGATACCCATCACAATGGCAAAGGTTTCTTTAGACGCAATCGAGACGAAAAATTCCGCAATATAGTGCGACAGAGATAGATCCTGTGCATTCATTGCACTGGTCATAATGAAAGCAATACTGCCATATAATGGAAATTGAATCAGTACACCGGATACCGCAGGTACGGCTTTGGACACGGCATTTAAGAAGTTTCTGGGTGTGCCATGCAAGGCTATTCCAAGCATTAAGAAGATAAAGTTATAGGTATTCAGGCTAGAGATCGCGATAATCGGATTGCTTTTGGTAAATTCGTTAAACATCCAGATCAGACCCAAAGCGACAATCAAAATACTCAAAATTGGAGAGTTTTCCAGCCAGTCTCCCGGTCGTTTACTCACATGAGCTTCTTTCTTTTCATCTTCAAACTGGATGGAAAAATTCTCCAGAGTTTTAATGCTATTGCCTTTCGGCGCGGACCAGAAGGCAATCGCGATCGAGGCAATAATAAGTACACCCGTCATAATCATCGACTGTGGCAAGAAGATGGTTTCAGTGAAAGGAATCACACCTGTTAAATTGTAAATCGGTTCAGGTAGGCTGGCTTTATTGGCTTGTAATTGTGCAGCGGATGAACTGATACCCAGTGCCCAGGTGGCGCCCATACCAATAATGGCAGCTGCTGCGGCAGCGCGATAATCCATATTCAGTTCTTTGCGCTTTGCCAGGGCAATCACTAGAAGCGCGGTTAACACTGTACTCATGGCCCAGTTAATTAAAGAAATACATAAACTGACGGTGGCGACCATCACAATGGCATTTCGGCCGGAAGTCGGAATCTGCGCCATTTTTTGAATCAGCAGTTCTACTGGTTTGGATACGGAAACCACATAACCGACCACAATCAACATACACATTTGCATGGTGAACGGAATCAGGCTCCAGAACCCGTTACCGAATGAAATGGCTACATCTTGCACAGGTGCACCTATACCGATGGCTGCAATCGCGACAATGACCACACCTAAAAGTGCAAAGATATAGGAATCGGGGAACCATTTTTCTGACCAGTCACTGACTTTTAGAGCGAACCTTTGCAAGATATTTTGCGAGTTATCCATACTTTTAATTTCCTTTTTATACTTGAAACTCTTGTTTTTAAAGCAGACAAATCTATGCCAGAAACGATTTCCCCTTAAAACTTTAGTCAGCTTTAAGGGGAGCAGGAAAATAGAAGATCACATCAACACAGCATTACTGAAGCAGTTTGACACCGGTGACTTTTTGAATGTCTTCAAAGCTGACGTCTTTCGCCAGTTCAACCAGTTTCACACCTTCAGTGGTAATGTCGAGCAC
>JBLZXS010000035.1:0-2353 GCA_050285325.1 Acinetobacter sp. | reverse complement strand
AGACAATACGGTCTGGATTCTGTATCTATTGTCACTTTGGTGGGTGTTTGGCGTGCGCATGGTGCAAATGTGCGATATGAAGATGTTTTAGAGCATGCTTCTTTGCATGAGCTGGCGGGTTTTATATTGCAATCAGCGCGTTCATAATGCTGGATTGAAATAATTTTTGAGCAAAATCGGAAAATCCGTCGCCATTTCTAGTATTGTGCATTGTAATTCTGCGCCAAGCTTTCTATCATTGCCGGCTTGTTTTCGCGATCAGCCTGGGATTGAACATTGAGTAATTTTCTAACCGAACACCTGATACATCGTGACGAAGATTTTATGGTCATCCATAAACCTGCAGGTGTGCTCACTGTTCCCGGAAAAACCGAAGATTTGCAGGATTGCGTGATCAACCGATTATTAAAAATAGAACCAAAAACTTTACTGATTCATCGTTTAGATCGTGATACTTCAGGTATTTTGGTTTTTGGCCTGACCAAATGGGGACAAAAAACCATTTCCCGCCAGTTTCAGGAACGCCAAACAGAAAAAACCTATCAAGCCGTGGTTGCCGGACATCTTCAAGGTGAAGGCACGGTTGATGTCCCGGTGATTTATGATCCTGCACATCCGCCTTTACATATTGCCGATCCAAATCACAACAAGCCTGCACTCACGCATTGGCAAGCCATCGAACATTTTGAAATTCAAGGGCAGGCGGTGACGCGTGTCAAACTTACTCCCATTACAGGTCGTTCACATCAGCTTCGTGTACATATGCAGTATCTCGGTCATCCGATTGTCGGTGACACGTTATATGCCCCACTCGAGCAGCAACAGCTGATTCCTCGACTGTGCTTGCATGCTGAACACTTGAGTTTTTACCATCCTCAAACAGAGGAACTTGTGGAGTTTTATTATCCCGTTCCTTTTTAAGGTAAAAACTTTTTAATCGTCATCGATTTTGCGCACTTTTTAGTGGGCTTTATGTCAAAATATATTGCTTAAAGACCTATTTTTTTGCTCAAATACTAGTCAGGTTTTGAGCGTGAAAATAAGTGTCCTCATTTTTAGATAAAGGTGGAAAAATTGCATCAGTTTGCTATTGGTCAGCGTTGGTTATCAGATACAGAAACAGAGCTTGGATTAGGGGTTCTCATTGATGTAGATGAACGATCGGTTAGCATCTTATTCCCGAAGAGTGATGAAACACGTGTTTACGCACGTAACAATGCACCTTTATCGCGTATTGTTTTTAATATCAAAGATGAATTACAGGATCAGGAAGGCACCAAGTGGCTGGTAGAGTCATTTGAAGACCGTCATGGCGTGGTTCGTTACAACGTGATCCGTACCTTGGAAGATGGTACAGAAGAACGTAAATCATTAAACGAAACCCGTGTTGGTGCGCATATTCAGCTTTCCAAACCGCTTGACCGCTTGCTTGCCAGTCAAGTGGACTACAAAGAATGGTATGACCTTCGTATTGAAGCGTTGATGATGCAAGCCAATATGAAATCCAGCCCATTACGTGGCATGGTGGGAGCACGTGTTGGTCTGATTCCGCATCAGCTTTATATTGCACATGAAGTCGGTCAGCGTTTTGCTCCACGCGTTTTACTTGCCGATGAAGTTGGCTTGGGTAAAACCATTGAAGCCGGCTTGATTATTCATCAACAGCTTAAAACCGGTCGTTCAGAACGTATCCTGATTTTAGTGCCAGATTCACTGCAATACCAGTGGATGATTGAGATGCGTCGTCGTTTCAATCTCCAGTTCTCGTTATTTGATTTGACCCGTACAGCATCGATTAAAGAACATGATCCAGATTTAAATCCATTCTTGACCGAGCAATGCATTATTGCCAGTGTCGACTTGATGGTCGATCACGAGGATTTACGTGAACAGGCCTTAGAAGCCGGTTTCGATCTTCTTGTTGTCGATGAAGCGCATCACTTGATGTGGTCTGAGGAAGAAGGCGGTAATGACCGTTACGATCTGGTTGAAGAGTTGGCTGAAAAAACGCCAGGTGTGTTATTGCTTACAGCAACACCGGAACAATTGGGTGTAGAAAGCCATTTTGCGCGTTTACGTTTACTCGATCCGCAGCGCTTTAGTTCACTGGATCGTTTTCTGGATGAAGAAGAGCAATATCATCAAACGGCAAAAATTGCTGAAGTGTTGATGTCAGACATGCCTTTGGAACAAGGGCATTTAGCTGCCATTGAAGGCTTGTTGGGTCACAGCATTCAGGATGAGCCAGAACAGCGTTTCCGTGCCATTCATGAATTGTTAGACCGTCATGGTACTGGCCGTATTTTATTCCGTAATACCCGTGAGGCGATTCAAGGTTTCCCAGGTCGTGACT
>JBLZXS010000034.1:0-8698 GCA_050285325.1 Acinetobacter sp. | reverse complement strand
GATTCCTCTGTATTGGTGGTTTCCTCAATGTTACTCAGGTCAAAGACCAAGGTGACAGCTTTGTCTGTGTCGAAAAAGGTAAAAATGTCACTTACCATAAAAAAGAAATCTTCCATCCAGATTCATGGGATCATGACTACTATGTTTGTGAGACCACCACAGACAAGCAAGCACGCAATTGGGTGTATAACATTGAATAAAAATAATATTTTATTCGATAAATAAATACATAGGTTGGCATCGTTATCTGCCTATTTTTATATTCGTATTAAAACATTGAGACATTAAAAAGCCCCATGGTTAGGGGCTAGTCGTATATAGGTCAAGCCCATATACTGTAAGAGGCTCATCTCAAACTGCGTGTATTAAAACACAAATAGCTGTTCGATAACAGGACTTGGCTTACTCAATCATTAATAAATCCGCACTATTTGCTAGCTTTAAAGGTCGCAGTGCAAAAATGGAACGCGTATGTCTAACAGCTTTCATTGAATATAAGTTTTTACGCAAAAAACGCTCATAATGTTCCGAGTTTTTTACTGCAACTTTTACTAAATAATCATAATCACCAGTCACTAAATGCGCTTCAACCACTTCCGGCATATTCGCCAAGGCATGGCTAAATTCATCCAAAATTTCATCATCATGACGTTCTAGCGTAATTTCAATAAAGAACAGCTCATTAATGCCAATCGCTTTGGGATTAATGTTGGCTGTATAGCCTTCAATAATTTTTAAATTTTCCAGGCGCTTTAAACGTGTCCAGCAAGGAGAGGAGGATAAACCGACTTTATCTGCCAGTTGGGTAACGGTTAAGCGCCCATCTTGCCTAAGTTCAGATAAAATTCTGCGGTCTATTCTGTCTAAGCTATAATTATTTTCGTTCATACCCTTAACTGTAAAAAATATTCTGAGTTACTACTATTTATAGCATTTGTTTTCTGTTTATTGCCTGGAATTATGAAAATACGCCAAACTCATAGATTTATTTGTCGTTAAAATGATCTTAATGCAGGTCAAAGATATTAAAGGTGTGTGAAGCTTTAATTGGTAACACCTGTATGTAAGGGGAATATACAGATGTTCACGCATTATCATTGCACATAAAAAAAGCCGTTTAACGGGATTACGCATTAAACGGCTAAAGCTTAAAACTGTAGATTAACCAGTTAAATAACTAACTGTTGCGCCATCACCGGCCATAAATTCTGATGCGACTTTTTAAACATCAGCATATGACCAATGCCCTTATGACCATGTACTTGCGGATTCAGCTCAATCATGTCGGTTTGGGCATTTGGGTATAACCGCAATAAATCTTTGACATTGGCTTCGGTGGCAATTTCATCATCCGATGTCCATAGCACGGTAATAGGGCAAGTGATTTGAGCATGAAAATCATCTTTTACCGTTTTACCAATCGCATTAATCACATAGCCAGGTTGACTGCAAAACTGTGCCCATTCGCGTGCTACATCTTTGGGTAAGTTTTCACCCATGCCAATTGCGCTGGTCGGACCGTAGCCCAAAGTAAAACGTGATAATGGAAAGATCATATTAAACATAACTGGGGCAAGTAGTTTTGTTTTGCCTTTTAGCCCTTTTACATGACCTGTTGAACCTGAAACTGCTACGACTTTCGCGACCTTGTCGTAATTTGGCGCAATCCCTAAAAGCTGACCACCTGCACTATGGCCCATTAAAACTACCTGTTTGGCAGCAGTTTTTTTGAGTAAAGTTTCAATTGCAGCCGGAATATCCAGTTGGCCCCATTGCACAATACTGGCAGTCGATTTTTTCAATGGTCCATATAGCGATTCACCAATACCACGAAAGTCAAAAACCAGAACGTCATGACCTTGCTGGCTGAGCCATATGGCATAGCTGTTATAAAATTGTTTGGTGATACCGGTCGCTGGGCAAATTAAAACAGGTAAGGATTTTACCTGTTCGGTTTGATGTGGATAGAACCCGCCTTTAAGCCTATAACCATCCTGACATTGAATTTCTAATTTTTCATATTGAGACATAATGTTCCAGTTAAACAATGTCATATAATCAGCTTTTACTTTACACAAGTTCCAAAAAGAAACTTGTAAAAAGTATGACTTTTAAGTCATGCGGAAATCGTTAAACTAGAAAAATATTTAATAAAAAATAAAGGATTGGAAATAAATGGATATAACTCAGTTAACGGCGGCAGTAAAAGTTGCGATTATTTTTAGCGGATTTTTTCTTTGGGTGGGGATGCTTACAGGAGTGTGGAAATATGCCCAAATTCGTAATTCCGAATTGGCGCGTGCACATTATTATGTCGATATCGCACATCGGAGCAGCCTGCTATATGCCCCAGCCACTTTAATATTGGCAGTTCTGGCTTATTTTTCAATTTTTTCCGATTTGTTGAATTTGATGTTTGTTTTGATCAATGTGGCATTTTTTAGTTTTTCAATTTTAAGCTATATCGTGCATGGCATGTTAAAAGACACCAGCAATCAATTTAAGAAGCCGCATCAAATGGGTGCATGGCAAATACCGACCTGGATGCTTAGTAGCGCAATGCTGTTGCTAATTGTAGGGGAGTTGGGTTCGACTTTAGGTTTACTGGTAGGTACGATTTTAAAATTTATGAGCTAATTTCTTGATTAGAAAAATTCTATTTTAGAAATTTTATTTTTAGATAGGTGTTGAATTTAGAGGCTTTTTTAAAAGATGGATGACAACTCATCCATCTTTGTTCTTAATATTGTGATGATTTTTTCTGCTTTCGATATTTGTGGTCAACAACGGCCCACAGGTAAAAAGCACCCGAGACAATTAAGGCATAGCCAAAGAATTCAAGCTTTAAATTGCCTTGTATTAAGCAATGAATAAGTAACGTAAGCATCAGCGCAATAGTGGTGCTTAAATACGTCACCATATTTTTATTGGCTTTCAGAGCGTTAATGAAGAACTGCTTGTTGAAATGTAATGATAACATCTCCATCCCTCCTGTTTTTTTGTAACCAAAACCCAATTGCTTTGGTTGGCTTTATCTACTGTTGTACTGGTTATTGCGCAGCATTTCAATAGTAAATGTCATTATTTTGTCATATTTGTATGTTAGATCATCATGCAAATATACGGCTTGTATTTAGAATATAAATATAACGTAGTTTTTAGTGCAGTAATTGTGACCAATGTTGATTGTATGATAGTTAAATTTATATCGCTAAAGCATGTAATAAGAAGCAATATACATACCAATGTTTTAATTATTAGGCTGTGTAGCCCCATAGAAAGTGAATAACAAAAATTTGCAGATGAGAAAATGACTAGAGTGGGAGTGAATCTGAGCAAAGTATTTTGCGATTTTATGAAGATCAATTTTTAATAATTGTAATAACCATATTAAGTGCAGTTTTTATATATGCGTCTTATACTTGCAAGCCAAGTGTTGGATGAAACAATAACAGTATATTTGGGTAAAATATGACTATTATTGGTCTCGTGTAAAATCTTCTTTTGGGTAAAAATCAGATTTTAAAGTTAGGCTAAAAAAGATTATTTTTTAACTTTATCCAACACAATCGCAAGAATAAGAACGATTACAGAGGGAATGAACCAGGCAAGGTTCTGCTCTGAAAGAGGTAAATTGCTAATGAATGCAGGTAGTGCATCACCAAAGCCAGCAACTTTTAAACCATCAAAAATACCGAATAAAAAGGCTACAGCAGTCACCGGTGCAATAATTCGGCCAGGTTGTTTCCAGAATTTTGCGCAGAAGCTGAGTAAAATAACGGCAATCGCAGGTGGGTAAATTGCACTTAAAACCGGTACAGA
The DNA here is from genome assembly GCA_050285325.1 of Acinetobacter sp. Classification (GTDB taxonomy): domain Bacteria; phylum Pseudomonadota; class Gammaproteobacteria; order Pseudomonadales; family Moraxellaceae; genus Acinetobacter. The sequence goes on along the minus strand of JBLZXS010000034.1, from coordinate 4,876 downwards.
GACTGCAATCAGTTTGGTTAAGCCCAAGTTAGAAATAATTAAAGAGAATCCAACCAAAATGAATACTAAAATTTTATAAGGGATTTTAGTCAGTTCAGAGAAGTATTCTGCACAAGCACAGGTTAAGCCAATTGCTGTCACCATACATGCAATAAAAATCATGCCGGAAAGGAACAGTGCACCCATGTCACCAAAGGCATGTTGTACATAAGCATGCAGAATAACCGCACCATTTGCTGCATTTGGTGCAAATTCGTGGCTTCCCATACCTAGCTTAAATAAGCTTAAGTACACCAGCGTTAAACCAATGCCAGAAATGATACTTGCGATCACAGCATACTTGGTTACCAGTTTGCTATCGGTTACACCACGTGAAGTAATGGCTTTCACAATGACAATACCAAATACCAGTGCACCTAAAGTATCCATGGTTAAATAACCATTAACGATGCCTTCAGAAACCGGAGCCTGAATATAGTTGTTAATTGCAGGTGGAACGAAACCTGCAGGGATCAAGAATGCTGAAACCCCTAAAATAACTAAACCCAGAATTTTTAGTGGGGAAAGGAAATAACCGACTGTATCTAAAATTTTGTTTGGATACAGAGAAACTATCGTCACCAAAGCAAAATAGATAATGCTGTAAATCATTAAGCTATTTGGTGAAGTGCCAAAGTATGAAGAGAAACCAATTTCATAAGAAACGGTTGCAGTACGCGGAGTCGCGAATAAAGGACCAACAGCTAAGTAACACACCACGGTCAGCAAAACACTGGCTGCTTTACCAAGCGGTGAACTTAAAATTTGGATTGAACCTTCAACACGAGACAACGCAACAATAGTGAGTACAGGTAGACCAACTGCCGTGATTAAAAAACCAAAAGCAGCTAACCATACATGCTCACCGGCTTGTTGAGCCACAATCGGTGGAAAGATAATATTGCCTGCACCAATGAAAAGTGCAAATGTCATAAAACCTAAGGCAATAATATCCCTAGTACGGAGACTTGTCATAGAGGGAGATAGATTGACCAAAAGAGGCAATTTTAGAGGATAGAAAAGTATTTAGGTAATTTAATTTAAGCAGGTAAGGGTTTTTATTTATATTTAAATAATCGAATATGAACAAATGGTGATATTTAGGTTGATTTATATTATTGATTATCAGGTAAAAATATATAAATAAATAAAAATATCCTATTTTTTTAATCATTTAAAAAATGTTTAATTTTTTTGTAATGACAGTTTAAATGTATGTAAATCAGGCATTAAAGCCTGAGAAATATTGAGTCTAATGGCTATTTATGTATTGTAATTAAACAAAAAAATAGTAAAGGGGCTATAATCATAAACCTTATTTATGAGGATGATGCAATGAAAGCTTCCACTATTACCATTAAAACTGAGCAAGACATCGAGAAACTCCGTATTTCCGGGCGTTTGGCTGCTCAAGTTTTAGAAATGATAGGGAAGTATGTCAAGCCAGGCGTGAGTACAGAATATCTGGATGATATCTGTAATGATTTCATTGTAAACACTTTAAAAGTGATCCCAGCCAATGTTGGCTATTATGGTTATACCAAAACCACCTGTATTTCACCCAATGAAGTGGTGTGTCATGGTATCCCATCGCCAAACACCATTTTGCAAGACGGCGACATTATCAATATTGACGTTGCGATTATTAAAGATGGTTATTTTGGCGATACCAGTCGTATGTATTATGTCGGTACGGTTAAGCCTGAAGCTAAAAAATTAGTTGAGACCACCTATGAAGCCATGGTTGCCGGTATTCATGCGGTTAAACCTGGAGCGACGCTGGGTGATATCGGTTTTGCCATTCAATCCGTTGCTCAGCGTGAAGGCTATAGCATTGTGCGGGAATATTGCGGACATGGTATTGGTCAGGTTTATCACGAACAACCGAATGTGCTGCATTATGGTCAACCGGGTCAGGGACTTATCCTTAAGAAAGGCATGGTGTTTACCATTGAACCAATGGTCAATGCCGGAAAAGCTCGGGTTAAAGAACTTAAGGATGGCTGGACGGTGGTTACAGCAGACCGTTCTTTGACTGCCCAGTGGGAACATATGGTTGCTGTGACTGATACCGGTTTTGAGCTTTTATCACCGTGGCCAGAAGGCACTGGTTCATATTCTGAAATTTAATGATCAGTTTTAAATGAAATAGATTGTTTTATACTTTTGTAAATCAGCCTATTTTGTAGATTAATATAGTTTTAAAAACTATTATTTACAAATGTATACTATTGTTTTATCTAGTAAATATTTTTTTAGGATTTTTCTATAATATATTTTAAATATTAGATTTTACTGTATTTTTTTCGTACTATCCTTATATAGATTCTAGCTGTAGTTTCTTTTTAAAGTTTATAGGCTTATCCACCTCGGATAAGCTTTTTTTTTGTCCAAAATTTTTCACTATATTAAGTGATAATTTTCTTACTTTGTATCGTATTAACTTATGTAGAACAATGGCTTAAATTTTTACGTAGGTCGCTTTAAATCTTCAACCATCATCCTGATTAACTTCATTATCATGAAGTTAATGTTTAGCCAGATGTTCCACCAAGTAGTCAATAAAGACTCGAACAGCGGGTAATAAGCCACGGCGTGACGGATAAACAGCATGAAAAATTCCATGCGGTGCTTTCCAGTTAGGTAACACGTGGACTAATTCGCCGCTTTGTATATAGTCTTGTACGATGGTATCTGGCAATAAGGCAATCCCGCAGTTTTGTCGTGCGAGCTGCGCTAGCATCATCAAATCAGAACCCATTACCATAGGGTTTACTTTGATTTTTTTCTGCTGATTTTTGTCATCGTGTACCACAATATGCTGATCCAGATGTTCATCTGCCATACTCAGAATGTGATGCTGACTTAAATCTTCCGGTTGTTTTAACTCACCAAACTCATTCAGATAAGCCTGACTGGCAAATAAATGTTGTTCAATATTTTCAAATTTACGTATTACCAGACTTGGATCGTCATCTAAATTGGAGCGTACCCGTAACGCAATATCAATGCCTTCATTAATGATATCGACACGGCGATTACTGACAATCAGTTGAACTTTTATTTCAGGATAGGTTTTCAGGAATTGAGGCAAAATTTTTGCGATTTCATTTTGCGCGATGGAAACAGGTAGACTGACCTTAATGACACCACGCGGTTGAATACTGAGATGATCGACCAAGTCGTGTGCTGCTTGTGCTGCATTCATCATGACTTGTGCATGGCGATAAATATTCATGCCAATATCTGTGACGGCAAAATGACGCGAACTGCGTTGAATTAAGCGAACGCCTAAATGCTCTTCAAGATTATAAACACGGCGACTTAATTTTGATTTGGGAATATCGGTCGCCCGTTCGGCTGCACTAAAGCCCCCATGTTCAACGACTAGGGCAAAGCAATAAAAATCATCAAGATCAGACAGCATTTAGAAATTCCATTTATGCAACAATACTCAAGATTAAAGGTTTATCGTTGCAGTTTGTCAATTTTAATTTGTTTTATTTTTTCCAATTTTACTGCTCTATCTTATTGAGATAACAAGGCTAAAGTGGAATAGCGGGATATAAAGCATTTGTTTATGTTAGCGGTTAAATACTTCTGGTTAAGCATTGCTTAATTCATAAGGCGTGGTTAGGCATCTTCTTATAAAGATTTGGATTAAAATAAAGGAAAAATGTCATGGAATTAAGGCATTTACGCTATTTTGTTACAGTAGTGGAAGAGCAGAGTTTTACTAAGGCTGCTGAAAAGTTATTTATTGCCCAACCGCCTTTAAGTCGTCAAATTCAAAATCTTGAAACCGAGCTCGGTACTTTGCTGTTTGAGCGTGGAAGTCGTCCATTAAAACCTACCGCAGTAGGACATTTTTTTTATCAGCAAGCGGTCAAGCTGTTATCCAGTGCGGAACAGTTAAAGTCGATTACCATGCGTGAGGGCGTGATAAAAAGAACCCTGACCATAGGTTTTGGGGGATCATTATTGTATGGACTATTACCCCGAGTGGTGTATTTGTTTCGCCAGCAACAGCCGTATTTAAAAATTAACATGATTCGAATGAATGCGATGGAGCAAGTAGAGGCGCTTAAAGAGGGACGTATTGATGCCAGTTTTGGTCGGGTTAGAATTTCTGACCCCTTAATCAAGCGAATTTTGTTACGTGAAGAACCGTTAATGATGGCTGTACATGCCAGTCATGCGCTTGCTGAAAAAAAACAAGGGGTCAAGCTCGAAGAAATTGTCGATGAACATCTGCTCTTATATCCCAATCGCCCCAAGCCAAGTTTTTCCACCCAAATGAAAGGGTTATTTTCAGAATATGGTTTAGAACCAAAGAATTTAACCTTGGTCGACGATATTCACTTAGCTTTAGGATTGGTAGCTGCAGGCGAAGGACTGTGTATTGTTCCGGAAAGCGCGAAAACCATACAGTTCAAGCATTTGGAGTATGTCCCTATCTTGAATGACGCTGCGGTAAGTCCGGTATTTTTGATTATTCGCAATGCAGAGGACAATGAATATATCCGTTCATTATTCGACAGCGTTTATCAAGTCTATGATCTCGAAGCGATCAAATATGATCGTCAAATTTTTTAGCATCCATGAAGTTCTATACTCAACTTTGCAAAAAATGTGCAATTTCACGACCGAATTTGAGAGGTTCACTGATTAACGGCGTATGCCCGGATTTTTCAAAGATAATTTGTCTGGAGTTCTGCACGCTATTGGCAATCATTTTTTGTCCTAAAGCCGGATACAGCTTGGATTCTGCGCCAATGAAAAAAGTACTTGGGCAAGCAAGCTGTGCAATTGCAGTACGATAATCTTCATTATGATG
>JBLZXS010000033.1:0-8181 GCA_050285325.1 Acinetobacter sp. | reverse complement strand
AACCAGTTCATCGGTCACTTCATAAGCGCTCATTTCAGGCTTAAGATCATAAGTCGCAACATTCGGTGATGGAATCAGGATACGTTTTTCACCCGGATATTCATCTTCACGACCACCACTGAAGAAGAAGGTCACGTGCGCATATTTTTCTGTTTCCGCAATACGCAGTTGGGTTTTACCCAAATCAGATAAGTATTCACCAATCGAGTTTTTTAACGCTTCCGGCATATAGGCCACAGGCGCATCAATGGTTGCCTGGTAACGGGTAAGCATCACAAACTTAGATAAGTTCGGTACAACTTTACGTTCAAAACCGGCAAAGTCTTTTTCGACAAAGGCTTTGGTAATTTCACGCGCACGGTCGGCACGGAAATTCATAAAGACTACACTGTCACCATCCTGAATTTTAGTCAGCTCACCAATACGGGTGGCTTTGACAAATTCATCAGACTCATCAGCAGCATAAGCCTGTTCCAGACCTTCAACCGCGGTTACGGCAATACGTGCTGCTTCACCTTCAGTCAATAGACGATAGGCTTGTTCAACACGATCCCAACGATTGTCACGGTCCATGGCAAAGTAACGACCAATCATGGTCGCAATACGACCTTGACCTGGATATTGGGCAAACAATGCATCTAATTTTTCTAAAGACGGTTGCGCGCTTTTCGGTGGCGTATCACGACCATCTAAAAATGCATGCAGATAAACTTTTGCACCGCGTTTTAATGCCAGTTCAGCCATTGCCACAATATGGTCTTCATGCGAATGCACGCCGCCTTGTGACAATAAACCCAGAATATGCACAGCACCATTCGCTGCTTTGGCTTTTTCTACTGCATCAATTAATACTTCATGCTCAAAAAAAGCACCGGTACGAATGTCTTTGGTAATGCGGGTGAAATCCTGATACAGCACACGACCTGCACCGAGGTTCATATGACCCACTTCAGAGTTGCCCATTTGACCGTCTGGCAGACCCACGTCTTCACCAGAACCTGAAATCAAACTATGGGGATGCTTTTGTTGCATAGCAGTTAAATTTGGTCGTTTTGCTGCTAAGTAAGCATTGTCTTCGACCGCTTCGCGATGACCCACACCATCCATAATTACCAATACGTGAGGGATTTTGCCAGCAGTTGCATCCGTCATAATGAACACTCTTTTGTTTACAATTTCATCGGTATATCTTACCGAATTTTCGGTCAAGACTCTATGTGCAGATCATGACTAAAGCTGATCATGCACATTGTTTTTATCACTATCTATTCAATGGTTAACGTGCGCGTCGCAGCAAATAACCGCCGACCACAGTCATTAAAACAATCGGTACAAATACAAACCATGCTGGTGAAGGTGAATAGACCAAACTTGCATAGCCCAAGAAATCTTGCAGATAGAAGAATCCCAAGCCAATAAACAAGGCAATCACCAAACGGAAACCCATCGACTGTTGACGTAAAGGACCGAAAATAAAGGAACAGGCAATCAGTACCAAGGCAATCAGTGCAAATGGAGAACCGACTTTTTGCCAAAATGCCAGCTTATAGGTTTTTGGTATTTGGCTGTATTCATGCATATAACTCATGAAGCTTACCAGTTGGCTCGGTGATAAATCTTCAGGGTCAATCGTGACCATATGCACATATTTCGGTTGCAGGGCTAAAGCCAGAGGCAGCTGATCGGTTTTGACCAAGGTTGAATTACCTTGTGGCAAAATATCCATTTGTGCAGCAGTCTTTAAATTCCAGTCACCATCTTTAACGAACTGGCCTTGTTCGGCATTTAACACGCCTTTCAAGTGATAACTGTCATCAAAGTCTACGACTTGAACATGTTTCAGCTGTCCTTGCGCATTGGCATAATCAATATAGATAAAGCGCTGACCTTCACGGGTCCAGTAACCGCTGACTTCACCCAGTGAACTGACACTGCGGTGATCTTTCACGCTTTTGGCCTGCTCATTGGTATATGGAATCACCCATTCACTGAGTACAAAGGACAAAACCACCAAAATTAATGCAGAGCGAATCACCCAACCGACAATACGCCACAGACTGACCCCGACCGAACGCATCACCACCAGTTCACTATTGGAGGCCAATGTTCCTAAACCGAGCACCGCTCCAATCAAGGCAGAAATAGGTAAAATTTCATACAGATAGCGGGGTGCACCCCATAACACATATAAAAATGCCTGCCATGCATTATAGGTTTCATTCAGGGAGCTCAATTCACCCAAGTAGGTAAATAGAACCTGCAGAACCGATAAAACAGCTGTAGCACCCAACATGGCAAGTGCCGTGGTTTTGGTCACATGTTTGGCGATTATTCGACGTGCTAACATTTTTAAGACCTCGCCTGCTGAATTCGTTTCTTAATTTTAGGAGCAAGCTTCTGTTTCCGAGAGAACAATGCCGCAGCAATGCCATATACGACCAAGACCAAAGGATATGCCCCAATTCCCATCTCGTCTTTACTGACACGGGTTTTCACTGCCATCAAGGCCACAATCAAACTGGCGAAAATCAGCAAGGCCGGGAATAGTTTTAAATAACGTCCTTGGCGAGGACTCACTTCTGAAAGTGCAATCGCTAAAATTAAAGCCACCACAATGGAAAATGGCACAAAGATACGCCAGCCCAATTCACTCGCAACGACAGGATCATTACGGTTGTTCCAGAGTTTTGAAATAGGTAAAGCTTCTACTTCAGCGCTTTCAAATTTGGCTTCAGCATCGCTCTCTAGGCGTAAACGGTAAGACTGGAACTCGGCTTGAGTATATTTAGGTGTTCCGGGGAAAATTTCGTAACGGCGCCCTTCAACCAAATCGACAATACTGGCGGTTTCATTGGCCACTTCCACCCGAGTGGCTTCTTTGGCCAAAATCATCACGTCAGGTTTGCCCGGTTTTTCCGCACGCTGATAGAAGAATACATCTTTCAGATTACGGCGATCTTCCGATAAATCCCCTGCATAAATGGTATAGGGACCCGAAGAAATAAACTCTTTGGGACGCACCAGATCAAAACCGGTTCTAACCGCCTGATTGGTGGTCAACTCTTCAAACTGACGCAATCCCCAAGGAGACATCCACACCATCAAGGCTGTCTGAACCGCAAGAAAAACCACGGTCAGCGGAATCAGCAAGCGACCCAGCTGATGACGACTGACACCACTACCGTTCATGACTGCCATTTCATGGTCGACATATAAACGGCCAAACACCAGCATCAAACCGATAAAAAAGCCGAGTGGAAGAATCAGGGTTAAAAATTCCGGTAGCCGATAACCAATAATACTGAACAAAATACTGACATCTAAACGACCTTGTGCCGCAACGCCAAAGTACTTGATCAGTCGACCACCCATCATGATCAAGGTAAGCAAGGCAATCACAACCAAGGATGTAGACACCACTTGCTTGACCAGATAACGCCGAATAATCAAATTAATTCTTCCAAAAAAGAGGCTAATAAAAACTAGCGCTAGTTTACCCGAATGGTGAAAATATAAAACCTATACTGTTGTTGCGCATTGAAACTCTATTCATAGAAATGTTTCAATGGTTTAATGGTTTGCAAACTTTCAAAGGCATGAATACAGAACATGAAACTGACAATTAATACGTCATTCCAAGAGAATGCATCTAGTCCATTTTTGTTGATATTAGTCGATTCTGAGCAGCTTCAAAACGCAGCTACTGCTTATGAAATCAATGATTTAAATACATTAGTAGAAGCAGCACAGTTCAAAGCCAGCCTGACCGAATCTTTACCCCTAATTGGGAAAGTTGCTGCATGTGCCAATAGTGCGCTGATTGGCATCGATAAGGCTGCTGAGATTCAGCCGGCTAAATTAGCAAAAATCGCACAAACTATTATCAAAGCGTCACAAAAAAAATTCAAACAGATCAGTATTGATATTTCTGCATTGGCGCCAGAACAACATTATTTATTTGCCTTGGCTTTAACTCAAGCCGGTTATGCTTTTGATGAATATAAATCCAAAAAAAATGAATTTCTGCTTGAAGACATTCATCTTATTGCAAACACCAGCAATTTAAATCCACAGCAACTCAGCCTGATTCATGCCGTGCAGTCAGGTCAAAACTTGGCCCGTGATTTGGGCAATCGTCCGGGAAATATCTGTTTCCCTGAATATCTGGCGGAACAGGCTCAAGCCTTGGCGGCTGAATATCCTGATCTGTTAAAAGTGACTGTACTTGATGAACAGCAAATGGCTGATCTGGGTATGGGTGCTTTCCTGGCAGTGAGTAAGGGCTCGGATCGTCCGGGACGTATCATTACCATGGAATATCAAGCCAATACCGAACAGGCACCTATCGTACTGGTGGGTAAAGGGGTGACTTTTGATACCGGCGGTATTTCACTCAAACCTGGCGCTGGCATGGATGAAATGAAATTTGACATGTGTGGTGCTGCTTCTGTGTTAGGGACCATGCGCGCGCTGTGTGAATCAAAACTGCCGATTCATGTAGTCGGAACCATTGCTGCAGCTGAAAATATGCCTTCAGGTCATGCCACCCGTCCGGGTGATATCGTGACCACGATGAGCGGTCAAACAGTCGAAATTTTAAATACCGATGCGGAAGGTCGCTTGGTGTTATGCGATACCCTGACTTACATCAAACGTTTTAACCCTGCTCTGGTGATTGATATCGCAACCTTAACCGGTGCATGTGTGGTGGCTTTAGGTTCAGTGCTGACTGGTCTTTTCACCCCAGATGATGAACTGGCTGCTGAAATCAATGCGGCAGGCCAAATAGCATTTGACCGAGTATGGCGCATGCCGGTGATTGAAGATTATCAGGAACAACTGGATTCTCCATTTGCCGACATTGCCAACATTGGTGGACCTAAAGCAGGTTCTGTAACTGCAGCATGTTTCTTACAACGCTTTACTCGTGAATACCGCTGGGCGCATTTGGACATTGCCGGAACAGCATGGAACTCAGGTACAGCCAAAGGTGCAACCGGGCGTCCTGTGCCATTACTGATTCAGTTCCTGGCCAATCGTGCGCAGTCGAATGGCTAAAGTTAGCTTTTATCTGTTTGACAAAAGTAATGAGCGGCAAGTGGAAAGCACTTGCCGTTTGTGTCGTAAGATTCTGAAGCAACCGGAACGTATCTGGTTATATTGTGCAGATCCAGATTTGCAACAGCAGCTCGATGAACGATTGTGGAGTTTTGATCCCAGCAGTTTTATTCCGCATGGGATTGATCAGGAAAATGCCACGATTTGTATTTCAGCTCGGCTGCCGGAACAGTCTAATTGGATTGTGTTTAATTTTAACAATCAAGCACTTGATCAGATTGATAAATTTAGTCACATTATAGAAATCATAGAAAATAATGAATCGGCAAAACAACTGGGTCGTGAAAAATTTAAACAATATCGCCGTTTAGGTATTGAACCACGAACGTTCAAGCTTTAGCTGATCAATTGTAATAAGGAGATAGGTGGTGGCATTAAATGTCGGTCAAGATTTTAAACAGCGCTGGTTAGATGTTCCTGATGCTGTTCGTCAGGCATTTATGGATGACCTTCACCGTGTCTGCAATGTGCTGAAACCTGAAACCAATATTCAAAAGTGGTTGGAAAAGGATCATGAAGCACAGAAGCAATCTTTTGAGAAAATTGAACGCGCATACGTAGAACGTAAGGCTCAGTTGATTGAAGAGGCGCGCATGCGCAAGCAGCGTGCTTTAGAACAGTCGCTGGAAAATAAACGTGCTGAACAGGTCGCCTATGCTCAAGCCTTAAAATTGGATGAAGAAAGACAATTTGCCGAACAAACCCAAACTTTGGCCTTTATTCGTCAAACTTTAGATCATGAAACGCAAGTGTATACAGCGCGTTATCATAAGAATCCTGAAGGTTCAGCACTGAATTTTGCCAAAGGTATCCGGTCAATCCCGGATACGAAAATATTATCGGAACTGGAAAGCGTACGCTTGCGCCTTGAGTTAGAAGCCGAAACGCTTATTGACCAGGCGGTTACAGTATTTCGTGCCAAGCTGCATCAAGCCAGCCAGGAAGAAATTGACTATATTTTAAAGAACTCTAAACTTTCAAACGAGCCCCCTAAACCCTGATTTCTAATCACAATTAATCCAGACTATTTTTCCGCTGTCATATAAATGACATGTTTATGTCACAAGATAGTCATATCTTTAAATCAATCCATTTAAAGATATTGCTATTTTGATACTTAAACACGATCTTATTTAGGAAGAAAAAATGGATATCTTGAAGCACATTTCTACTCAGATTGCTGCACTGGATGCTGGGGAACAATGGCATGTATCTGCTCAAGATTTATTGATTAGCCATGCTGACTTCCACTCAGTTTCAATTTATATTTCCCGTGAAGCTGAAAAAGGACAATTCTCTGTTTCCATTCCTGTCGCATTAAGCTCATGGGTGGGAAGTACAGCGGTCACGATTACCAAACACTAAAACACAGACCCGTCAAAACAGTCCACCTCGGTGGGCTATTGTTATTTTAATGCCTAGATTAGATTTTTTATTCCATTTAATTCAATCCGGATATGAATTTAATAATCAAAAACTAAAATAAATCTACAGCGATTCCCAACATATTACCTACGCCATACCCCATACCCAAGAGCAGACTAATCCAGATCAATCCACCTACCACATTATAGAGCATAAAACTCAGTATATTCATATGCCCCGCCCCGGCAGCAAACGGTGCAAATGAACGTACAAAAGGTACAAAGCGTGCCACCAGAATAGTTTTCCCGCCATGTTTGGTAAAATAATGATTGGTTTTGAGGATATATTCAGGTTTTAAAAAACGTGAATGTTCATGAAAAAATTTAAATCCTAAAACCTTACCCGTATAGTAATTGACGATATAGCCCAATACTGAGGCAATAAAAAGCAACAGCCCCATCGTGCTTAAATGAAGCACATCTGTGGTTGAACAAAGTGCGCCAATCGCAAGCAGTAAACTGTCCCCTGGCAGGAAGAACATAAACACAGAACCGGTTTCTGCAAAAATAATCAGAAATAAAATGGCGTAAATCCATAAACCATAATTATCCAGTAAAGACGGCAACCATTGTTCAATATGCATTAAAAAATCAAGCATTTGCACCCATCCACTTCCTCTTTACTAGTTGTATAAATGACTAAAAAGTATAAATTAAAACAAAAAAAACAGTCTAGTTTTTCAACCAGACTGTTTTCTATTCTATGGATTTTTACTTCAAGAAGCCATTTTCTGCAAGAAATGCCATGCTTAATTTTGATTGTTCCTGAGTTTCAGCAGCTTTATCGCCAAGCATTAGACGCTCGATATAACGCGCTAAAACATCAACTTCCAGGTTAACTTTGGCACCGGTTTTCCATGTACCAATATTAGTCCGCTCAGCCGTATGCGGAATCAGGTTCAGACTAATCACATTGCCACGCAAATGGTTAATGGTCAGACTAATCCCATCGACCGTCACCGAACCTTTTTCGGCTAAATATTTGGCAATTTCAGCAGGTGCTGTCACTTCATAATAGATGGAACGGGCATCTTCACGCACCACGGTAATTTCACCGACAGCATCGACATGTCCGCTGACAATATGACCGCCAAAACGGGTGGTGGGAAGCATGGCTTTCTCCACATTCACGCGCTGACCGACTTTCCAGGTGCCCAAGGTAGTACGGTTCAGGCTTTCACGCGAGACATCCGCTGCATACCAGTTTTCGCCCCATTCAATCACGGTAAGGCAAATACCGCTGGTGGCGATTGAATCACCCAAATGAACATCTGACATGTCGAGGCTGGTGCCAATACGTAAACGTACATCACCGCCCACGCTTTGCAGACTTTCTACTTTGCCTAGACTTTCAATAATGCCTGTAAACATAACTTTTTCTCTAATTCTGTATTTGTTTTACCATAATGCCAATTGTGTACTCACACCTGTGGTATCAACTCCACCCAGTTCAGCAAAATGATACAGCTGACCCAAGAGTTGGCGCAGTGGCGGACCCGATTTGGCATGGGTATCGGTAATCACAATAAACTCGAGCACACGTGCACGTTCTGACTGGCGCTGCTTGCTGACCCGATAACGTGGCACGTCTTGGGTGAGTAAAGTGACACGACCACGTTTTAGATTCGCCTGCAGCAAA
>JBLZXS010000032.1:0-2091 GCA_050285325.1 Acinetobacter sp. | reverse complement strand
GTGAAGCCGCTAGACGTCGCTTGCCACCTTTCTTGTTTCATTATATTGATGGGGGCGCATATGCGGAATATACACTTAAGCGTAATGTAGAAGACTTATCCAAAATTGCCTTAAGACAACGTGTTCTGAATGACATGTCTGCCTTAAGTCTTGAAACCAAATTGTTTGATGAAACATTGTCGATGCCTGTAGCTTTGTCGCCTGTGGGTTTGACCGGGATGTATGCGCGACGTGGTGAAGTTCAGGCGGCAGTCGCGGCAGATAAAAAAGGCATTCCTTTTACCTTATCTACAGTTTCAGTCTGTCCGATTGAAGAAGTGGCACCCGCCATCCAGCGCCCAATGTGGTTCCAGCTGTATGTACTGCGTGACCGTGGCTTTATGAAAAATGCCTTGGAGCGTGCCAAAGCTGCCGGCTGTTCCACTTTGATTTTTACCGTGGATATGCCAGTGCCGGGCGCGCGTTATCGTGATGCCCATTCCGGAATGAGCGGAGCCAATGCAGCGATGCGCCGTTATTTGCAATCGGTATTGCATCCGCAATGGGCATGGGATGTCGGATTGCATGGTCGTCCACACGACTTGGGGAATATTTCTAAATACTTGGGGAAACCCACAGGGCTTGAAGATTATATTGGCTGGTTAGGCAATAACTTTGATCCGTCTATTTCATGGAAAGACCTGGAATGGATTCGTGAATATTGGGATGGGCCCATGGTCATCAAGGGTATTTTAGATCCTGAAGATGCTAAGGATGCAGTGCGTTTTGGTGCCGATGGTATTGTAGTTTCGAACCACGGTGGTCGTCAGCTGGATGGGGTGTTGTCTTCTGCACGTGCGCTTCCGCCAATCGCGGATGCAGTTAAAGGCGAGATTAAAATTCTGGCCGATTCAGGTATTCGTAATGGTCTGGACGTGGTACGTATGCTGGCCTTGGGCGCGGATACCTGTATGCTCGGACGTGCCTTTGTGTATGCCTTGGGGGCAGCTGGTAGAGCAGGTGTAAGTAACTTGCTTGAGCTGATTGATAAAGAAATGCGTGTTGCGATGACGCTGACCGGTGCAAAAACCATTGCAGATATTACTTCGGATTGTTTGGTGAAGTTAGATAAAGAATTGGTGGAGTGATGATCTACCCGAACTGTTTTTTGAAAAGAAGCAGTTCCCCCTCTTTATTAAAGAGGGGGTAGGGAAGATGTTGAGAATTTATAAATTCTAAATTCCAGAAAAATGGCTCCGCTTTTTTAGTTTTTCTCCAGGTATTGGTTAATCCTATACATAAGAAATTCAAACAAGACGAGTTTAGACGGAGTCTTATCATGAAAAAGCAAATACTTGGAGCTCAGCTGTTACTTTGGTTTCGCCCAAAGTAACCAAAGGCATTTGTCATCCGTTGAACTCGTCAAATAACAAAACGAATGAACCTCTCGCAGAAACATTGAAGCTCCTATTTTAGTCTGCCTCAAACAGCAACGGATGACTTTTTCGCGTATCAAATATTAGTTATGACGTTATTTTTTAAGCATATTAAAAAGAGCGGTGAGTAGCTCAAAAGGACTTTAGAAAAGGATTGGAAATATGTTCACGCAATCAGCTGCACCGCACACCATTCAAAAACTCATTAATATTGTCGGCAAGCAACATGTATTAATAGATGACAAAGACACACGATTATACCGACAAGGTCGACGTTATGGTTCCGGTCTAGTCCTAGCCGTGGTGGTACCGGGTTCATTGCTGGAACAGTGGCAAGTCTTGCAGGCTGCGGTGGATGCAGACTGTATTGTGATTATGCAGGCAGCCAATACTGGACTCACTGGAGGTTCAACACCTTTTGGCGACGATTATGATCGTCCCGTGATTCTGATCAACACCCGGCGTTTAGTCGGCATTCAAGTGATTAATGATGCCAAACAAGTGGTTTGTCTGCCTGGAGCAACATTAGATAAATTAGAAAAGCAGCTGGCACCGTTTAATCGTGAGCCGCATTCCGTGATTGGTTCTTCCTGTATAGGCGCATCAGTTTTAGGAGGAGTCTGCAATAACTCGGGTGGGGCATTGGTTCGTCGTGGCCCTGCCTATACTGAACTTG
>JBLZXS010000031.1:0-4560 GCA_050285325.1 Acinetobacter sp. | reverse complement strand
CATCTCCCTTTATGAAGCTCAGCTTCACTTAATCGTGATTAAATATAAATTAAACTTACTTCTAGTTAGTTTATTACTTTAATTTAACTCATCGCTTAATTATTGCTTTTAAATCTAAATAAAGCCTCCATATTCTTTTAAGATGGTTTCAATAGTTGAAATAAACAGCGATGAATTTCATTCAAGACAAAATGCAAATAAATCAGCTTATTCTTATCCTGTGATTCCTCTAAAATCATTATCATAGAAATAGTTCAGCCGAAAATGCTTATTTTTTGCTATGATTATTCGCACTCCGTTTTTTATCCGTTTCAATCAACTTTATTGATATAAGGTTGCGCCTTGAAACTGGAAACAATGTGAGTATTTCTGGACTATTCGAGCACATATAAGTGCGTAAATTTCAATAGGTTAGCTCATGCTTTTAATGATCGACAACTATGACTCCTTTACCTATAACATCGTTCAATATTTTGGCGAGTTAAATCAAGACGTAAAAGTAGTCCGTAATGATGCCGTGACATTGGAAGATATCGAGCGATGGCAACCCAAGTATCTGGTGATTGGTCCTGGCCCTTGTTCACCAAGTGAAGCCGGAATTTCGATTCCAGCGATTCAGCACTTTGCCGGCAAAATTCCTTTGCTTGGCGTGTGTTTAGGTCATCAAGCCATTGGACAAGCTTTTGGTGGCGATATTATTCGCGCGAAGAACGTCATGCACGGTCGTTTGTCCGATATGTATCACAGCAACAAAGGCATTTTCAGTAACTTGCCTTCTCCATTTTCTGCAACGCGCTATCATTCTCTGGTGATTGATCAGGCGACTGTGCCAGATTGTTTGGAAGTGACCTGTTGGACCAATGAAGCTGATGGCAGTATGGAAGAAATCATGGGTGTTAAACATAAGACATTAGCCGTCGAAGGCGTGCAGTTCCACCCTGAATCTATTTTGAGCCAGCATGGTCATCAAATCTTCCAGAACTTTCTCGAAATTTATGCATAAAGAGCGTAACGAAAATAATGAACATTCAACAAGCTTTAAATAATATTACCAAACAGATTCACCTGACCCAGCCGCAAATGGAAGATGTGATGCGTAGCATTATGTCTGGTGAAGCAACCGATGCACAAATTGGTGCGTTGATGATGGGCCTACGCTTGAAAGGCGAAAGCATTGACGAAATTACCGCAGCTGCACGAGTGATGCGTGAATTTGCGATTAAAATTGATGTCAGCGATATCCCACATTTAGTTGATATCGTCGGTACTGGTGGTGACGGTCAAAACCTGTTTAATGTCTCTACGGCATCCAGTTTTGTGATTGCTGCTGCCGGTGCAACCATTGCCAAGCATGGTAACCGTGGTGTGTCTTCTAAATCAGGTTCATCTGACTTGCTGGAAAAAGCCGGCATTAACCTGAACCTGAACATGCAACAAACTGAACGCTGTATCCGTGAAATGGGCGTCGGTTTCCTGTTTGCTCCCAATCATCACAAAGCCATGAAATATGCCGTGGGTCCACGTCAAGAACTTGGCATTCGTAGTATCTTCAACTTGCTCGGTCCGCTGACCAATCCGGCTGGAGTACAACGTTTTGTACTGGGTGTATTCTCCAATGAACTGTGCCGACCGATTGCCGAAGTGATGAAACAACTCGGTGCTGAACATGTGATGGTGGTTCATTCCAAAGATGGTTTGGATGAAATCAGTCTGGCTTCTTCAACCTATGTCGCTGAACTCAAAGAGGGTGAGATCACCGAATGGATGATTAACCCTGAAGATGTTGATATTGAATCACAGACTTTAACCGGTTTGATTGTTGAAGATTCAGCTGAAAGCCTGGCTTTAATTAAAGATGCTTTAGGCAAGAAAAAATCGGCGAAAGGCGAAAAAGCGGCCAACATGATTGCACTCAATGCAGGTGCAGGCATTTATGTCTCCGGCTTAACCACAAGCTATAAACAAGGTGTGGCACTGGCACATGACATTATTTACGGCGGACAAGCTTTAGAAAAAATGAGCGTTTTGTCTGAATTCACTAAAACACTCAAAGAATACGAAGCTTAAGGCGAGATAGGGAATATTGTCATGCTAGATATTGCAAATACCATTTTAGGTAAAATTGTTGACCGCAAACAGGTAGAATTTGCTGCACGTTTAAAACAACATAGCTATAAAGATGTAGAAGAACTGGCGCAGGCAGCAACACCGGTGCGTGGTTTTGCTCAATCTTTATTATCTAAACGTCCAGGGGTAATTGCTGAAATTAAAAAAGCATCACCGTCTAAAGGCGTGATTCGTGAAAACTTTAATCCGGCTGAAATTGCCCAGCAATATGAACAAGCGGGTGCAGCCTGTTTATCAGTATTAACTGATGTAGATTTTTTCCAAGGTGCCGATGAAAATATCGCCATTGCACGTTCACATTGTGCCCTTCCGGCACTACGCAAAGATTTCCTGATCGATCCTTATGGTGTCATTGAAGCACGCGCCTTGCATGCGGACTGTATTCTTCTGATTGTGGCCTGTCTGTCTGACCAGCAACTGGAAGAAATGTCTAAAACCGCATTTGAACACAATCTGGATGTTCTGGTTGAAGTGCATGATGAACAAGAGCTTGAACGTGCACTGAGACTTTCAGAGCGTTGTCTGTTAGGCGTGAATAACCGTAATTTAAAAACCTTTGATGTCGATTTAAATACATCCCTGCGTTTGAAAAAATTACTTGAGCCTTCACGTTTACTGGTCACGGAAAGTGGTATTGCTACACCAAATGATGTCCACATGATGCAACAGCATGATATTCATGCCTTCCTTGTGGGTGAAAGTTTTATGAAACAGCCTCGTCCAGATCATGCATTCACTGCATTATTTGGTCAGCCTGAAACTGTTTGATGAATAAGTAAGATTATGAGTAAACATGATTCTTCGCTTTCGAAAGATCAGTACAACTTGCTGAAATCTTTTAAAAAGCAGATTACCAATCCACATTCAACTGCCATTGCCAAACAACCTGAGCCTAAAGCTCAGGTCCAGCAAGAACAGGAAGATGATTTCGATTTGTTCCAAAAGTCGATGCAAGGTGTCAAAAAAATGGACACCAGTAATATTGCGCCGATTGAAAAGAACAAAAAGAAAAAAATGGATGCACAAACTTTAGCGAAACGTGCTTCAGCCACGGGTCCAATGCAAATAGACAATGCAGAGCTTTCAGATACCCAAGCCATGCTGAATCCGGTCGCCAGTCAAGCCACCTTAAGCTATCGCATTGCCACTTTACAGCACAAAGTTTTTGAAGATTTAAAAGCCGGTAACTTACGCTGGTTTGAGGCAGTTGACCTGCATGGCTGTACAGTTGAAGATGCGCGAACTGCGGTATTACAGATCATTCAAATGGCAAAAGATGAAAATCAAAATGTCATTAAGATTGTGCATGGAAAAGGTCCTGAAGCCATTTTAAAAACCTATGTGAATGGCTGGCTTCGTCAGCACCGTGATGTTTTAGCGTTTGTGAGTGCGCCTGAAAAGCAAGGGGGCACGGGTGCCGTTTTAGTCTTGCTAAAACGAAGCGAAAAAAACCCTAAATTTAAACAGTAATCGGAATTTTTCCCCAAAACAGGGCATTGTAGCGGTTTTCTGCTACAATGCCGTCCTTGTTCGATATCAGTGTAAGTGAACACGTCTTATGTCTATGCAGCAATCCTACGCCAATATTTTAACTGCCGTTGGTGAAGATCTTAATCGTCCTGGTCTAAAAGATACGCCAATGCGTGCTGCTAAAGCTTTTTCGTATTTAACGTCTGGATATAGCAAAACTTTAGAAGAAGTGACCAATAGTGCAGTCTTCCCTTCTGATAACCGTGAAATGGTCTTAGTCAAGAATATTGAATTCTATTCTTTATGCGAACACCATTTATTGCCTTTTTACGGTCGTGTGCATATTGCTTATTTACCTGAAGGCAATGTCTTAGGTTTATCCAAATTTGCCCGCATTACTGAAATGTTTGCGCGCCGTTTACAGATTCAGGAAAACCTGACTCAACAGATTGCTGAAGCTGTGGCTGAAGTGACCAAAGCACGCGGTGTTGCGGTGATGATTGATTCTGCACATATGTGCATGATGATGCGTGGTGTAGGCAAGCAGGAATCCACCACGCGTACGGTTTCTTTTGTTGGGGATTTTAAAACCAATAAAGAAGAACGTCGTGAATTTTTAAGTGCTTTACCTGAAAATTACTAAATTTGAAAGATTCAAAAAAGCCCCGATTGTTCGGGGCTTTTTTATTTCATCTATTTTTATGCACTTAAATAAACGTTATTGCGTCCATTATTTTTTGCAGCATACAGTGCAGTATCTGCAGCATCCAGAAAACGCTGATAATCGGGATGACCATCATAAAGTGCACAGCCAATACTTACGGTAAAATTAAAACTGCTGCCTGTTCGGGTACCAATAGTGGTTTCCTGAATCCGACTACGGATCTGTTCTGCAATCTCTTGTGCTCGGACTAAATCACTATCGACCAGCAATAATAAAAACTCTTCCCCACCCACACGGAA
>JBLZXS010000030.1:0-13149 GCA_050285325.1 Acinetobacter sp. | reverse complement strand
CATAACAAACTGCCAAAACTAAAACTACCCTATTATAGGCACATCAACAGCAAGATTCAGCGCATCCGGCTTATTTCCATGAAGATAAAATCGATAAATTTGCAAAAATCTAAAAATATGTGTCTAGCGCAATTTTTTTTGAAATAAGTGAAAAAATACCTATTTTTAGTGATAGATCAGGTGAGCATTAAACGATTTAATCAATCTAGAGAATAACAATAAATTAAAGCTAAAATCGTGGAGCAATAATTTGGCTTTCTAATCCTTTGTTATAGAACGCGCTTGGGGAAGCGAATGAAGAATTAGAAAGCCAGTCTCTTTTGTCTAATGCTCTCAGCCACTATAAAACTCAACTTAAATGGAACCATAAAAAAAGCCTAGAGAAAGGTCGCTCTAGGCTTGGAAAACTTTTAAGATTACATGATTATTCAATCCGAGAAATTAACTGAATAAGTACACAGCTATTAATAGAATATTCATTCTATCTTTGCAAGCTTTGGGCGTTCAAATTTCTGTTTTTTACTGTAAAGTAAAAATTAAACTGTGATACACAACCATTCTTTAGCAAAAATAGCCAATCTGTTAACTGTCAATTCGATCCAGTGATCGATCTTTTAAACTTAAATTTCCACGCAATACATCGGATAGCATTCGCCAGTCCGAAATAAAACTGTATAGGGGCTGTTTAAAACTGGCCGGTTTATTCTTTTCAAAAATAAAATGCCCTACCCATGCACAAGCATAGCCAGACAATAAACCATATGCGAAATACTTTGGCTTTCTTTGGAGAATGGCCTTGCTAAAGAAATATACACCGACACTACTTCCAAATACATGCAAACGGCGACTGGTAATATTGCGGTGCTCGGTTAAATAAAATCGATAAAATTCATGATAGTTCTGAATGGGAAGCTGAAATTCCGGTTGTGAAGAATGGTCGAATTTTAGCTCTACAGGTGCATTCATTTTCATTGTCCTGATTATTTTTATTCACGTTAGCGCATTTTTCATACAAACGAAAGCATTACTCACGACAACTTTTTTGTTCATTTCAAAAGCAATTACTTGCAAATTGCTTCGTCAAGTCTTACATGAAAAATCATTTTCGTTACAATCGAGGACTTAAAAGTAAGAATACAATTCTAGCGCTATAAAAGAATAGATTTCATAACGCATTTGTACCGTAAAGCTGACGCATTTCATTGCTGAAAGAACGTCAAAAAATTAGGATGAAAGATCATGGTCGAAGTTGAATTAAAATTTCAAATTCCTGAAGCAAGACGTAATGCTTTACTGAAAGCGTTAGATCCTAAAAAATCGGAAATTATTCAACTTAAAGCAAAATATTATGACACGGAGCAGCGCTTACTTTCGCAACATGGGGTGGCCTTAAGACAACGACTTGAAGGTACGCGCTGGATTCAAACCTTAAAAGCTGCCGGAAAAAGCCATCTGCACCGCTTTGAACATAATTATGACCTAGGTGAACTTGAACAGGCTCCACAGCTTGATTTAAGTATCTATGCCAATGATGCTGAAGCACAGCAAATCTTAAAAAATGCTTTAGCTGACTCACAAGAACAGCTTAAATTACAGTTTGAGACCGATATACAGCGCACCTTCCGCGTGATTCAGTTTGAAGAAACCGACATTGAAGTGAGTTTAGATATCGGTGAAGTACGCACTACAACCGAGCAACGCGAAGTGCATGAGGTGGAATTCGAACTTAAGGCAGGTTCTGTACAATCCCTGCTGGCATTCAGCTTTGAATGGGTTAAAAAATACCAGCTTTGGCTTGATGTGCGCAGTAAAGCTGAAATTGGCAATCTTTTAGCGATGCAGCAACCAGTTAGTCCGGCAAAATCTGCAAAAGAATTTAGCTTAAGTAAAAAAGATCCGGCAAATAAAAACTTACGCTTGCTGATTGCTCAACAATTACAGCATTTACTGCCAAATATTGCAGCTATTTCAGCCTTGGTTTCTGAAAAGGAACATATCCAGCAAGCACAAATCGCCTTAGATCATCTGCATTTAACCTTATCGTTATTTAAAGACTGGAATGAAGCAGTTTCAGATAAATGGGCTATGCAAATTGGAGCATTTAAACAGCAGTTTGATCATTTACAGCATTTAGAACATATGCAGACCACTTTGGGGGCTTTCTTACAAAACCCGAATACCGCATCAAATTTAGCCAAAGATATTTTGTATGCCAAAGAAAAACTGTCTAATCTGGTTCGCTCAACTCAAAACGTGCATCATTATTTGGAATTGTTGATGTTTGGTTTAGATCAGGAGGAAAAGACCCAATCTCACGACTTAAAATGGTTTGCGCAAAACACGCTGCAAAATCAATATAAGCAATTGCAGGACAGTTTAGCCAGTGCAGAGATTACTGATTTTGAAAGCTTGGATAAGTTAGCCACCAAGATTCATGAATTAAAGTTCAGCTTCCCTATTTTGACTGCTATTTATGATGTCAAAAATTTGCAGAAATACAGCAAGGCTTTAAATGATGCACAGCTGGCAGCCAGTGAATATAAAATTCTAGCTTCTTCTGCGGACTATATTCAGCAAACTGAACTTGAAGCCAGCGACTGGTTTGTTTTGGGCTGGCTTACTGCAAAACAGGAAGTCTATGCACAGAATTTGCTAGAAGCGACAGAACAATTTTTAGTGAGTCGTAAATTCATCAAATAGTAAATAAAATTAAAGCCTACGACAGGATATTTCAACAATCGTTAGAAATATCTTGCAATATGCTTTATGCGTTTTTAAGCAAAACTCTCCTACTCTTTTATTGAGTCTGGCTTACAATCAAATGTCATAACAACTTTGATTGTAAAGCGTCAGGAGTTTTAACATGCTAGAAGTAGAATTAAAATTTCAGATCCCGCTATCGCATCAAAAACAAATCTATCAATTATTTTTGTCCAAGAACGCTCATCCTATTTCTTTATATGCACAATACTTTGATACCTCCGAACATGCTTTAGCCCAGCAGAACATTTCATTGCGTCAGCGTCTTGAAAACCGGCACTGGATCCAGACTTTAAAAGCACCCAGCGCCCGTCACTTAGAACGCTTTGAATTGGAACTTGATTTAGGCGAGTTGGATCAACCTCAATTAGACCTTGAAATTTATCAATCACATCCTCATGCAAAAAAATTACTGCAACACGTATTAGGCAAACAGGTCAAAAACTTAAGCCAGCAATTTGAAACAGAAGTAGAACGCCTGTCGTATATAGTTCACTATAATCGTGCAGAAATTGAAGTCAGTTTAGATCGCGGCGAGATCCGTCATAACGATCAAACGGTAGCGATTTACGAGATTGAATTTGAGCTTAAACAAGGTGCTCTTCAAGATTTATTTAAATTTATTCAACCTTGGGTAAAAAATTATCATTTATGGCTGGATGCCCGAAGTAAAGCGCAACGCGGAAATTTATTAGCACAAGATTTAAAGGTTCCCCCCGCTCAATTTGCAATCCCAGTGCAACTGAATCAAAAGGATTCAACGGATAGTGCATTAAAACAAATCGTGAATAATGCCTTACAGCATTTATTACCCAATGCGACTGCCATTGCGGCTGAACAGTACAATAGCGAGCATGTTCATCAAACGCGTGTCGCGATTCGCCGTTTAAGAAGTGCCTTACGTATTTTTGGCGATTGGTCAAATGATGTCGATGCTCATTGGCAAGAACAGCTAACTACTTTGTTTCGTCAACTGGGTTCAACCCGAGACCGCGATGCATTGAGTGAAGGATTATTTCCTCAACTGCAACAAGCAGGTGCACCGTTGATCCAGCTTCCAAATGTCACTGAAGAAAATACTGTTCCAATTGATGAATCATTACGCTCTTTAGACTCGGTCAACTTGATCTTAGCCTTACTGCAGTTCGTGCATCAACCTGTTAAAAATACGAAAAAAACGTCCTTAAAAAAAGATATCGCCAAAAAACTTCAAAAAATGCATCAACAAATTTGCAAGGATGCCGATCAATTTCTGGATTTAGATATTCCGTCACGGCATCGCACCCGCAAACGCATCAAACGTTTACGCTATTCAGTAGAATTTGTGGCTTCACTCTATCCAAGCCAGGAAATAAAGCGCTATCTCAAAGATTTAAAACCTGCCCAAGAAAGTCTGGGGCAATATAACGATTTGATGGTGGCTGAAACCCTGTTTCAAGATATGGTTAAACGCAAGCAAAAAATCTGGTTTGTTTTAGGCTGGATTGCAAATGAGAAAAAATACATTCTGCAACAAGCTCAAGAACATTTAGAGCATTATGCTAAAACTGATACGTTCTGGTAAAACACAGGAAAATAATTATCTCAGTTAAAAATTGATTAACGATGTTTTCCAAAAATTTTCCATGTATTGTTATCCGCCAGTGGATCGCTATAACTGTCATTACGCTGTTTTCGTGGCTTATCTCGAGCATCAACCAGTTCAAAATGGGGCTCTGTACTGAGTACAATACCATTCACATAAAAGCGGGTACGCGTGTATTCACTTTGCCCATGCTGAAACACATAAGTACGCAAATCAATAAATTCACGATGTGCCACCAAGGCAGCGGTATCATCGCTTTCTAGCCAGGCTTTCATGGCCTGAATTTGTTCTGGCGCATATTGGCCACATTTTTCTATCAAACTCGCAATGCCACGAAAAGTTTTCGACTCTTTGGCACGAGTTTTATTAATCCGAATCCGGTCCACATGAAAATAAAATAACGGTAAATTTAAATGACTGGGTAAATGCACTGCATCCAGAATTTCATCTTGCATAAACGGCTGAAACAGGTCTTGCGCCCTTTCAATCAAGCCGGTCCATTGTCGGTAATATTCATCGACTTCTGACTTCGAGCCATAATAAATCGGCAACCCTTCAACATTGGCTAAATTTGCAGGTGGCCAAATATTTTGACGCAATAAGGCAATGTCACTTTTCAAACTTTGCACCGCAATAGCATCTTGCATTGGATCATCCTTTTTTATACTTAGGCTATTTTTAGATTAAGCCAAAGGTTTAGTTTCTGCAAGGCTTTGCCTATAATATGTGATTAGATCGTTTTTGCAGGAAAAGTTCATGGTTCAAAAGATTGAAGCAACAGATGTAACCGAAGAAGAAGCGTTAAATGCTGTTTTTTTTGAACGTGCTGATGAATTTATTAAACAAGCTAATGATTTTTGTCGTACCGAAAAAGGTTCAGCAGTGAAACCTGCGGAAATACGCGGACAAGTGAGTGCGGCAATGCTGTTTGGTACGGCCCGTTTTAATACCTGGGTCGCAGCCAATAACTTTAAAGATGGCAATGAAATGCGTGATGCCAAAGATCAGGTAATGTCCTACATCATGCAACAATTCCAGATGATGCTTGAAGACAACTATGATGAATATTGCGAACAGTTTGAAAACTATCTTCGCTTCCGTCATAACGAAGAATTTCATGCCAACAAGCATGACCATGATCATAAACACTGATCAAGCCATTAAAAGCCCGCAAGGGCTTTTTTTTGTACCCTATTTTTTGGATAAGTGGTCATTTAAAGCATTTACACTTTGCAGTATGGTTAACAGTAAAGCGCCGCTGAATTGAGAACAGAGATGCAACAACTGGATTTTGCAATTATTGACTCGCATATTCACCAATGGGATCCTTATAACACGCCCCATGCAGCGGCCTTGGCGGTTAAGTTATTGGGTAAACATCCTTATTTACTCGATAAATTTGTGCGTCTGTTTAACTCGGATGATCTGATCGAAACCCTTGGCCTAACCCATCATATTACCACTCCATATTTGCCTGAAAATTATGCCGAAGATATTGGACATTATCAGGTCGAACAAGTGGTGCATGTCGAAGCCAGCTGGCATAAAAACAAAGGCAAAGGCGTGATAGGTGAAACAAAATTCATTGAATCTCTGCCCTTTCTCCCAGAAACGGTGAAATTGGGCGGGATTGTTGCAACAGCAGATCCACGCGACAGCAATTTTAAGAAGATATTACAATTACATAAAAAGGCTTCGCCACGCTTTAAAGGCATTCGCAAAATGGCAGCGGTACATGAAGACAAGGATATTCATGCCTGGGCGGATGAACCCCATTTATATTTAAATAAAAAGTTTCTTAAAGGCTTTGAAACCTTAGCCCAATACAATTTAACTTTTGATGCCTGGGTCTATTCCACTCAATTCAGTGATGTCATCGCCTTAGCCAAACAATTTTCCGAAACATCCATTGTGCTGGATCATTTTGGAACCCCTGCCGGATTATTCGGAAAAGTCGGCACACTGACGGGTCTGACGAAAACTGCACGTGAAAATATTCTAGTTTGCTGGCAAGACGATATGGCTGAACTTGCCCTGTGTCCAAATGTCTATACCAAGATGTCAGGTTTACTGATGCCTGTATTGGGTCATGAATTTCATAAGCAAGGTCGCCTAGCCAGCAGACAGGAGGTGTATGATCGGGTTATGCCACTGATTAGCCATGTGCTTAACTGTTTTGGTGTATATCGGGTGATGTTTGCATCTAACTTCCCGATGGATCGTGTCAGTTCATCCTTGGTGAATATTATTGATGCCTTTAGTGATGCAGTTGTAGCTTATGATCCAAATGCATTAGTACAAGTGTTTCATCATAATGCGAAGCAGTTTTATCGGCTTTAAACCCCTTCGCCTTTACTTACTCGTTGTAGCCTCATCAACTTTAAAAACACCTCTCCTTAGAAAATAGATTTCTCATCTTCTAAAAGGAGAGGAAATGCTAAAATCAACAGATTGGTAGCACTCAGATATAAAGAGTGGATCAAGAGTTACGACTTATTTTGCGGTTTGCCATACTGATCTGCCATAACTTCAACCAGCTGATCCAACTTGATGTACTTCTTAATCACGGTATCAACATCGGCTTTGGTCAATTTTGCGATTGCCTGATCTCGTTTTTCCCGAAACAATAAATCACGATCGCGTTCCAGTTGTGGCGTGAGCATGCTGTGAATATTACGTTCGTCTTCCAAGGAGGTAACCCGTTTTTTCAGAATATTGGCTTTGGCTGCTTCCAGTTCTTGCTCGGTCACGCCTTTGGTCAGTAAGTCATTTAAAACTTTACGCACACCTTGTGAAACTTGAGCCGATTTACCTGCGGTATAGTTGGCTTCAATGGTTAATGCACCCGAATCAACCCAGTCATCCAGTTCTACGTCGCTGCCAAAACCGTAAACCAGTGCATTTTTTTCACGTAATTCTTGTGCTAAACGTGAAGACAGCTGGGAATCCCCTAAAATATAGCTGAACACGATTAATGCAGTAGCATCGGCATGATTTGATCCTACAGGGAAAGTTAAAATAGATTGATAACTCCCAAACTCACGTTGTTCTGATAAAGCATGAATTTTTTTTGCCGGATAAGCTTGATAATCAGAACTCAGACGTTGATAAGGTAATTGTGCTTTCCAGCCGCCAAATTCCTTTTGCAGCAGTTTAAGCATCGGTTTGGGCTGGTAATCACCGGTAATGGCGATTTGTGCATGATTACTGACAAAAAAATCCTGATATAACTTCTTTACTTGCTCGACTGTTGCGGCTTTAATCTGTTGCTTGGCAAGATCCGGCTCAAAATGGTAACGTAAATCACCCGGTTGATAGGTCTCTAACAAACGGGTGATGGTCAGCGCAGCCACGGTTTCAGGCTCGGTATAAGGACGATCTAAAGCGGATAAGCTTTGAGACTTGATTAAATCGAACTGTGACTGCTCAAACTTCGGATTTTTCAACACCTGCATCATGAAATTAAAATAATCATCAAACTTTTCTTTTTTAGCCACAATTTGAATGCTGATACCGTTACCTGATGAAGTTGCAGTAGCGCCACCACCCGCTTCAATGGATTTATCAGCAATATCCTGCAAACTATATTGATCTGAACCACGTAATAATAAATATGCCATCAAATCGAGGACTTCACCTTTATTAAATAAGGATTTTTCTGTACCAAAATCGACAGCGATAGTGGCATAGACTTTGTCATCACGTGTTGATGCTGGATACAATGCGTATTTGATTCCATTCTGCAATGTTCCACGTTGAATTTTCTTTTCAGTAGCGACTAAATACTGTTTGGAGGTTTTGACATATTCAGCAACCTCTTGTTTATAGACGCTACTGTCTTTTAAAGGCTCTTGTTTGACATCAGTTTGATCTAAAGTTTTTGCTTGTCCAGATGCCTGTTTTTGCTGTAATGCTTTTTTCTGATCTTCGGGTGTCGGCTGGATATCCCCTGAAATACGATGCTCCGGTATCAAGAACTGGGTTAAAGTCTGATTCACCTCTGAGAGCTTCAGTTTTTTGACGTTTTCCAGATCAGTAAAATATTGTGACCAATTCCCTTGATAAGACACATAATAGTCACTCAAACGCCCCCCTAATGCGGCTGCGTTACTCTGGATATTGTCTGCCTGATTCTGAATCAGGTTTTTTACCCGATTCAGCTCGGTTTCATTGAAGGGCTTATTTTTTTCCACCCCTGCAACCAATTCAGACTGAACTTTTTTCGCATCATGCTTTGGAGCATAGACCGCTCCCATGAATACCAGATTAAAATCTTGATCTAGCCATGTCGTAGACTGAACCCCGGTACTGATGCCTGTTTCGACCACACTTTGGTAAAGATGTCCGCTTGGCTGCATGGTATACAAATACGGTGTTAGGGCGAGTGCGGATTTGATTTTTTCATTTTTGCCATTCAGATAAATATTGAATTTGGCCAGATCACTGCCCTTTTGTACCAGAAAATTTCTATTTTGAATCTTGGCTGAATCGAGGACTGGAACTTGAGTTTGTACAGGAACCTTGCGTGCTTCAATCGGACTGAAATGCTTATCAATCTGTTTTAACACTTCTGCTTTATCAAATTTACCGGAAATAATCATCACCGCATTATTCGGTGCATACCAGCTACGGTAAAATTTATTCAGCTCGTCCATTTTAATGGATTGGAGTTCGTTTAAATCCCCAATCGGTAAACGTCCCAAATATTGGTTTCCATAAGCCGATTTCCACATCTGATCCATCATGACTGAAAATGGCTGATCCATCCGTACTTCACGTTCACGTTTCACAATTGAAATTTCAGAAGGAACAAATTTGTCTTGCAGCACCAGTTTATCCATTCGCTCCGCTTCAAGATAAATCACTTCATTAATTGCATTCTGTTCCGGACGAATAATATTGGTGTATTTGGTCGAGTAATAATCGGTGCTGGCATTGGTCATTAAGGTATATTGATCCAGACGGCGCTGAAACTCCTCGCCTTTAATATTCTGCGTTCCCTTAAATGCCAAATGTTCTAACAAATGTGCCAAGCCCCCTTTACCCTGAGGATCATTTAATGAACCGGTGAGATAAACGGTATTCATAAACACTTTATTTTCTTTATCATTTTGCGCAAGCACGACACGCAAACCATTATCTAATTTATATTCTTCAATCTTCTGCTGAGATTTTACTAAAACAGGCTGTGACCACGCTGTTGCACTAAAGCCGACAAATAATAAAGAGATGGTAAGTTGTTTAAACCGCATTAACATAATTATTCCAATTTTATTCAACAATATGAATTTTTATCACCCCCGCCATCTTAGAAAATGCATTTCATTTTTAGTAGTAGTTTTTTGAAAAAAGAGCCGTTTATTTCAACGGCTTTGTAGCAAATTTATTTACACATTTTATAGATATAACTCTGCCTGCATATACAACTTGGCATAACCTGAAATTTCAATACGTTCATTTTCAAGCATAATACAATGTAATTCCCCGCCACGTTTTGATGCCTGATAAGCCAGAATTTCACTTTTACCCAGCTTTTCAGCCCACAGTGGTGCAATGGCAGTATGAATTGAACCCGTCACTGGATCTTCATCAATACCATTGGCCGGTGCAAAATAACGCGAAACACAGTCATATTGCTCAGCTTGTGCAGTTAAGGCTAAATCTACCCATGTCCCTTGTGCTGTAATGGCAGTTCGAATTCGCCCCAATTGTTTGAGCAATTCCAAGTTTGGAGTTTCATCAATTACATCTTGTGGGTTTTCATATTCCACAATATAGGCCTGGCTATTCAAATAAACATTTTTAAAAGGTTTGCTTAAAGCTTGAGTTAAAATTTCAGGATAAGTCTCTATTCTCTCTGCACGGCGCATAGGGAAATTCATTTTGATTTTTCCGTCTGCCTCTTGGCTGACTACAAAAATGCCCAGATTTTTCACATGAAATTGAATGACGCTTGCAGAAGTGAAATCTTTAAACAATACAAAACTGCTGGCCAAAGTCGCATGGCCACAAAAATCAACCTCTGTGGTTGGGGTAAACCAGCGAATTTCATAATTCTCTGCATCAATGATTTTCACAAATGCTGTTTCAGACAGATTATTTTCCAAGGCAAGATTTTGCATTAATGCCTCATCTAACCATTGTTCGGTCACTATCACTGCGGCAGGATTCCCCTTAAACAGCTCATGTGTGAACGCATCTACCTGATACATTTTCATATTCATCTACCTAATTTTATTTCTGCTCATTTTACTCAATGCCTAGTCTTAATATAGAAAGATTTCATGAAATAATTTTTACAGATCATTTTTTGATAAAAATTCTGATATTTATGAGTTTATTTAAAATTAACTATTCCTGTAGTTTTGCGATCTTGCACTAGAAAAAGATCGACTTTAACGCTAGCTTATTTATATCTATCTCATTGATCGCTTATCTCATGACTTTTCAAATCCATATGATTGATGTCAAAAATCAATTACAAAACTATATTTGGTTATTAGAGCATACACCGAGCAAGGAGGTGGTTGCGATTGATCCCACTGAGGCACATTTGGTCGAGGCATACTGTACCGAAAATGATTTAAAACTCAGTCAAATTTGGCTCACCCACTGGCATAAAGACCATACTGGTGGTGTACCTGAACTCTTACTCAATCGTAATATTCCTGTCTATGGTTCACGTGAAGAACTGAGTAAAGTTCCATTTGTTAGCCATCCCCTACAAAACGAAGCCCATATTACTTTCCATGACCTAGATATTGAAATTATTGCCGTACCAGGTCATACGCTCGGTCACATTGTGTATTTTATTGAGGCTTTGGAGCTTGTTTTTTGCGGCGATACGCTTTTTGCAATGGGTTGTGGTCGAGTCTTTGAAGGCACCTACGCTCAAATGTATCACTCGCTGAATCGTTTAGCCGCTTTACCTGCTAGCACCAAAGTTTATTGCACTCATGAATACACCCTTTCAAATGCAAAATTTGCATTGCATGCGGAACCAGACAATCTGGCTATTCAACAACGTTTTGAACACGTTGAAGCGCAACGTATGCTCGGTCAATGTACACTACCGAGTAGCATTGAGTTAGAATTAGAAACCAATCCATTTTTAAGAGCTGAAAGCGTTGAAGAATTCCAACGTCTAAGAGAGTTAAAAGATAATTTTTAACAGCTAGAGCTGAAAAAATATGATTTATAAAATCTGATGCGTTTGAGCGTAAGCATCTAGCTCAACTTGCGTCACCACACGCGTCATCTTCATTTCATCCACACGTACCAACAGCAAGCCAGCTAAAGCAGGTTGATAACGTCGAGCACTGCCAAAAGGGGTATAAGCTACTTTGGATTGCTCTGCAAAGATTAACCAATCTTCATGCCCCAACATGACAGCAACAGGAACTAGCTCTTGTTGCTGCAGCTGTTGAATTTGCTTTAGTACATTCTGTTCAATGGTTTCTGTCATCATTTCAATCTAATCATCTTCATCGGTATTCTACAGCTTGCAGTTCAAACAAAATATATCGCTTAAACTGACTGTGTGGCGCTACTTTATAACTTTTTATAATAACAATCACTGCCTATTTTTTTGTCTTTGTATTATTAGCTATGAATCAAAACAGACAAGGCAATTTAATGGTATAGATTTTAATTTTTTCAGCGGTAATTTATCTCGTATTCCCTTGTAGAGAGTTTTTAATTTTCTATAAGGCACTATGATTTTACTATTTAAAATAGTGGAGCATGATCGGAGATCTACCCTGTCCGAACGACTTGATTATCGAGTAAAGTTA
Source organism: Acinetobacter sp. (assembly GCA_050285325.1). Lineage (GTDB taxonomy): Bacteria > Pseudomonadota > Gammaproteobacteria > Pseudomonadales > Moraxellaceae > Acinetobacter. Next base: position 1,011 of record JBLZXS010000030.1, on the reverse strand, counting down.
ATACAGTACGCGAGTGAGGGTCGAAATCATTACACTACAATACAATCCCCCACAAAAAAATAATTTAGTTTACATTCAAAATTGTGTATAAATATTTCCAGTAACTCAATCTGCAAGCCATCAAATAAAGAAAATATAAATCATATAGATATAATAATTTTAAGTTTTAATATCTTCCAAACTGTCTATTTTCCGTTAAATTCACCCACCTATTTCAGCTATTATTTGGTCTTTTTCTGTATAAAAAACAGACGAAATATTTATTTTATAAAAAACCACACAAAGCTGCCCTTTAAAAAAAAACCAGCATCCCTATTATTATTTTAATACTGCAATATATCCAATATACACAAGGAGTTCTCTCGTGAAGAAAGTTGTTAAGGCAAAAAATTTAATCGCATTTCGTATCTGGTTAGAAAAATTAGGCTATTCGGTGAAATCATTAACCGACAATCGTGGCTTTACTTTTAGCTTTAAAAAAGAATATGGATTGGTTACCTGTGATTTGGCCGGTAATTCACTTGCCATGCAACTTGGTGAAGAATTCGAGGATCACTTAAAAGCTTAAAATATATTTCACGTTTGAATCGAGATACAATAAAAACTGAGTCAAATATTTTAAAGCCCTTGTTTGGGCTTTTTTTTATTTCGTCATTCACTTTTTTCAGGCAATAAAAAAGCAAGGTATATACCTTGCTTTAATATGATGGTGGGGACGGAGAGACTCGAACTCTCACACCTTGCGGCGCTGGAACCTAAATCCAGTGCGTCTACCAATTTCGCCACGTCCCCATCAGGGTGCTAACTTTGCGTTAGACTTTAAGTTGGCAGAGGATCAAGGATTCGAACCTTGACGAACGGTTTTGGAGACCGTCATGCTACCATTACACCAATCCTCTATTGCCTTATAAACCATCTTAATTCAAATGATTTATGGTGGGGACGGAGAGACTCGAACTCTCACACCTTGCGGCGCTGGAACCTAAATCCAGTGCGTCTACCAATTTCGCC
>JBLZXS010000029.1:0-11331 GCA_050285325.1 Acinetobacter sp. | reverse complement strand
GGGAGCATTGTCACCAACCCCAGTAAAAATGGCACAGTTCGAGAAACTGACCAGAATACCGATCATTATCTACTATGGCGATAATATTCCTAGTGAAAAAAATGGCTATGCAGGACAGCAAAATGCGGGACAGGACAACTGGCGTGTACGCCTGAACATGGCACAACTTTGGGTGGATAAAATTAATCAGCATGGTGGTAAAGCCCAGTTGGTGCATTTACCTGGTATTGGTATTTATGGCAATACGCATTTTCCTTTTTCAGACCTGAATAATAGGGAAATCGCAGAATTACTGGGTAACTGGCTTAAGCAAAATCATTTAGATTAATTCATTTTCAAATTTTTAAACTATCAGAAGCAAGCGAAATAATTGATTCAATTACTTCGCTTAATGTGTTTCACCAATTAAATGAGCAAGACTATGTCAAACACTCCCATACCAACCAGCAATCAAATCCATAAAATACAGACCACGAGCTGGATGTTTATGACGATTTTGGAGGCATTAATGGCATTTACCTAAAGTCTACTTCATAAATTAAATTTCAATTAAATTTTTTAAAACAATTGTTTAGTGATAATTTTTTAAAATTAATTAAAGTAAAGTTCATGAACTTTAACTTTTTCAATAAAAATATATAAATGATGCTTTTTATTCAGTTTTCAGATTTTGATAAATTTAAAAAATAAATCAAAGAGGTCATTAAGTTCTTGACCTTTGAGTGGCTCCAAGCCTTATAATCAATACAAATTTATTGATCGTTAGATGATGCGTTCTACTACATGGATTACAGTCTTGGTTGGATTGTTCATGTTCCAAAGCTTTTGGAATGTGGCGGCGGCCTTTTGTGTCCATGAAAAACAGCCTCAATCACAGCAGAGTTATCATTTTGGTCATCACCAAAATACCTTATGTGCCAGCGATAGTCGTCAACACGATCATAATGGACAGCCAGAAAACATAAAAACAGTCAGTAGCGATTTAGAAATCGGTGAAGATCATCAAGATCATCTACCGTCGATGACGCACTTGATTGTACAAAATGAAAAAGTAGATGTGGTTCATCCAAGCTTAGAAGTTAAAGTGAATCCAAAATTTTATTGGAAAAATAGCTATCAGGCTCCTGACCTGTTTCAACAAAGCCCACCTCCCCAATTTCCCCCGCTCATGGTGGGGTAGCCTAAAACATTCCCACCACTTTTATTATTTAAATAAGTGGGAAAAATCATGTCTTTACAATCAATGGCATTCTTGTGTCATGGTTTGCTTGCCTGTATGTGCACAGCAGCTATGCAATACAGCTATGCTGAAAACGTTACCAGCTTTGAATCCGCTTTAGCAAAAGTACAAAGTTACCAGACTCAAGATCAGCTGTGGCAACAAGGTCAGCAGATTTCTGAATTGAATATCCAGCAAAGTCGGTTATGGCAGAATCCAAGTTTAAGTATAGAACAGTCTGGCTTTGGCTCGGCGCAAGAACAGGAATTCAATGTTGGCATTCGTCAACCTCTAGACATTTTTGGTCAGCGTAAGCTGAACCAGGTGATTGCCAATACCTCGAATCAACAAATCCAATTGCAACAGCAATTATGGAAGGCACAAAGCCAACTGATTGTTAAATTTGCATGGTCGCAATTTGCACTTGCTGAGGTTGAACAGTCTGCTTATTCAGTACAGTTAAAAACAAGTAAAGCCAATCTGGACAGTGCGCAGAAACGCTATCAGGCAGGCAGTATTGCATTGGTTGATTTTGAGCGCGCTCAAATTGAAGCGCTAGAAATCCAACGACTTTATCAGCAAGCGATGCTGAATCAACAAGCCGCTGGTCGTCAGCTGTCTCATTTGTGGGGAGAAACGTCTTCACAGCTTCAATTGAATAAAACCGCTATTCCTTGGCCAGAGCAAAGTCATCAAACTGTACAACGTTATATCGCTGAAGGGTGGCTAGAAAAACTGTATGCCTTGAACATTCAGCAATCGGATCATCAAATTGAAAATTTAAGAATACAGGCACGTCCCAATCCCACTTTAAATGTAGGCATGAAACGTAGCAAAACCCCCAATGAAAGTAACGATACGACTTTGGCAATGGGCGTAGATATTCCACTGAATATTTTTAACCGCCAGCAATATGCGATCCCGATGGTCCAGCAACAGCAAATATTGCTGAACCAACAGCAGCAGCGTGAGCTGAAGCAACAAATACTCGATATTGCCAACAGCATGCATCAGCTCAAAGGTTTACGTAGCCAGTTCGATGCCACCACAGCACAACTTACATTGGCGACGAAAGTTCAGAGCCGTACTTTACAAGGTTTTCAGGCAGGAAAACTGTCGATTAGCGATGTTCAGCAGGCGACAACTCAACTGCAGAATCTTCGATTGGGTCAATTACAAATTCTACGTCAAGCTTGGCAAACTGCCCTCGCAGCTGAGGCACTCAGTATTGGCACAAGTTATGAAGAAATTAGCCGTTCGGATGCCTATACACAACTGAATAAAAAGGCAGTCGAAGCATCGCAAAATTTAATCAATGGGGGAGCACGATAAAATGAACGCCAAGCAAAACGGAAAATTATCCCAGTCTCTCATGATTGCAATTTTGATTCTGGTTACGGTCTTGGTCAGTCTGGCTATTTGGTTAAGTTCAAAAAAAACTGAACCTGAGGGGCATGGTCATGATGAGGAAAATGCCGAACATTCTGATGAAGACAGTTCTGAAGAAGGACATGCTGAAGAAGGCGAAATACAACTGACCAGCCAAAAAATGGTTGAACAAGGTTTAAAAGTTGCTGTTGCATCCACAGGGTTGGTTGAAAAGCTCACAACCCTGCCAGGTAAATTGGTGGTGAATACCGATCAACAAGCGCATATATCGCCTAATTTTAGTGGTCATGTCGAGCAGGTCAATGTGGCTTTAGGACAGAGCGTGCAAAAAGGACAAACGCTGGCTGTACTGATCGTTCCTGAACTGATCGACCAACAGGCAAATCTGCGTATGGCACAGGTGAATCTGGATTTGGCCCGTAAAGATTACCAGCGCGAACAGCAACTCTGGTCACAGGGGATTTCTGCCAAACAGGATTACCAGCGTGCCGAAAATGCCTACCGTCAAGCGCAGATTACTGTTCAGTCCTCACAAGCACGTTTAAATGCATTAGGTGCAAGTGGCAATAACAATGGGCGTTTTCTGATTAAAGCACCGATCTCCGGGGTGATCAGTCAAAAAGATATTGTGGTTGGTGAAAATGTGCAACTGGCTAATCAGCTCTTTGTCATTGAACAGCTGAAAGATTTATGGCTTGAGTTTAATTTGCCGAATCAATTCTCAGGTCAACTGCAAGCCGGGCAAAAAATTGACTTTAGAGTGAATGATTCAGAACAAACCTATAAAGCTACTGTACAAAGCTTAACCTCTCAGGCAGATGTACAAACAGGGCGTCTGGTGGTGCGCGCAAAACTCGATGCGCAAGCCACTGAGTTGCGTTCTAATGTCTTAGTGAGAGTGTTGATTCCGGAAGCTACAGCAAAATCAGCCCTTCGGATTCAAAAGTCTGCGCTGCAAAGTATTGAAGGTGAAGACAGTATTTTCATCGTAGATTCAGAACAAAAAGGTCAAGTCCACTTAAAAGCACAGAAAGTGCAATTGGGGCAGGCTTCAAGTGATGGACAATGGCTTGAAGTGATTTCTGGACTGACCGAAGGGCAGAAGTATATCGCTCAAGGCAGTTTCTTGCTCAAATCTGAATTAGAAAAAGACGAGGCAGGCCATGAGCATTAATTCTGATCTGCCGAAACCAAAAGGTTTATTCGAACGAATCATTCAGTTTTCCATACAAAATGCGATTTGGGTGATGCTCTTTGTCTGTACCTGGATTGCGGTTGGGGTGTATAGCTATCATAAACTCCCGATTGATGCTGTACCCGACATTACCAATACTCAAGTCCAGATTAATACCCAAGCCAATGGTTTTACTGCGCTTGAGGTCGAACAGCGGATTACCTATCCCATTGAAAATGCCATGGCAGGCATTCCGGATCTGGAGCTTACCCGTTCCATATCCCGTTACGGACTCTCTCAAGTCACCATCGTCTTTAAAGATGGCACTGATATTTATTGGGCCCGCCAGCAGATTAACCAACGGGTACAGGAGGTGCAATCTGAGTTGCCTGCACAAATCGCACCGACGATGTCACCCGTTTCAACTGGTCTGGGTGAGATTTATCAATGGGTACTGAAGGCAGATCCGAATGCGAAAAAGCCGGATGAAACTGCATACACGGCGATGGATTTGCGTGAGATTCAGGACTGGATTGTGCGTCCTCAACTGCAACGTGTTGAGGGGGTCGCAGAGGTCAACAGTATTGGTGGTTTTGAGAAAACCTATGTGGTCTCTCCTGATTTAAACCGGATGCAGCAACTGAATACCTCATTAGAACAACTGCAACAGGCTTTAGCACAAAATAATGAGAACCGAGGTGCAGGTTATATTGAAGACAATGGTCAGCAACTGACGGTACGTGTACCGGGTACATTCAATGGTCTTTCTGATATTGAGAACACCATGCTGGGTAGCCCAAATGGCAGTCCCATTCGTGTCAGTGATGTTGCGCAAGTCTCTATTGGGCATGATTTAAGAACCGGTGGGGCAACCTATAACGGCAAAGAAACCGTTTTAGGGATTGCCATGATGGCGATGGGTGGAAATAGCCGGACTGTTTCTAAAGCTGTGGATGCCAAGCTTCAAGATATTCAGAATAGTTTGCCTAAAGGGGTGGTGATTGAAACGGTGTACGACCGTACCACCTTGGTTGAGAAGGCGATTAAAACCGTTCAGAAAAACTTGGTAGAGGGAGCAATCCTGGTCATCATCATTCTGTTCCTGTTTTTAGGGAATATCCGTGCTGCCTTGATTACTGCCTGTGTCATTCCACTCTCTATGCTGTTTACCTTAACCGGGATGGCACAGAAAAATATCAGTGCCAATCTGATGAGTTTAGGTGCACTCGATTTCGGCATCATTGTCGATGGTGCTGTAGTGATTGTCGAAAACTGTATCCGGCGTTTAGCCCATGCACAGCAACTGTTAAAACGACCTCTCACACAAAATGAACGCTTTAAGGAAGTTTTTCTGGCTGCCCGCCAAGCACGTCGTCCTCTTATTTTTGGTCAGCTTATTATTTTGGTGGTGTATTTGCCGATTTTTGCTTTAAGTGGTGTAGAAGCAAAACTATTTCATCCGATGGCTTTAACCGTTGTTCTCGCACTGGTGGCAGCTATTATTTTATCGATCACCTTTGTGCCTGCTGCGGTTGCTTTATGGGTTAAAGGGGAGATCAAAGAAACGGAAAGCCGCTGGATGATCTGGCTCAAAACCCGATATCAACAGATATTGGATGTAGCCTATCATTACAAAGCGGTGGTTTTAACTTTTGCCATTTGTCTCCTGGTCATCACGGGTCTGCTCAGCACGAAGATTGGCAGTGAGTTTGCACCCCAGCTGAGTGAAGGTGATTTTGCGGTACAGCAATTACGTTCTCCAAGCACAGGCTTGGAAGAGTCTTTACGTATTCAGGAAAATACCGAAAAGCTTTTACTGAAAAACTTTCCCGAAATTAAAGCTGTATTTGCCCGTACCGGGACTGCTGAAGTGGCGACAGATGTGATGCCACCGAATATTTCCGATGGTTATATCATGCTGAAACCACGTGAGGAATGGCCAGATTCAAAAGAAAGCCTGGATTCGCTTCGAACCCGAATGGAAGCTTATCTTGCGACAATTCCCGGCAATAATAGTGAGTTTTCTCAGCCTATTGAGCTGCGTTTTAATGAACTGATTTCAGGGGTACGTAGTGATGTGGGGGTGAAGGTTTTTGGTGATGACATGCAGGTTCTGAATACTGAGGCTGCAAAAATCGCGAAAATCATTCAGCAAGTCGCAGGTAGCAGTGCGGTGAAAGTTGAACAAACTTCGGGTCTGCCTTTACTCAATGTAGAGATTGATAAAGCTTTAGCTGCCCAATATGGCTTGAGCGTGAAATCTATTCAGGATGTGGTGGCTGCAAGTATTGGTGGACAAAGCGTAGGAGAGATTCTAGAAGGCGATCGTCGTTTTGATTTTATTATTCGTTTGAGTGAGCAAAATCGAAGTGTTGCATCTGTTTCCCAGTTACCCATTCAGCTTCCAAATGGTGGCAGTATTTTATTGTCTGATGTCGCACAAGTCTCGACCATTGAAGGGATTAATCAAGTCAGCCGAGAAAATGGTAAGCGCCGAGTTGTGGTCACAACGAATGTTGAAGGGCGTGATCTAGGGTCTTTTGTTTCTGATGTACAGACACAGCTCAAAGCATACAATTTACCAAGTGGTTATTGGATTGAATATGGTGGTCAGTTTGAAAATTTGGCTTCAGCCAAAGCACGGATGCAAATCGTTATTCCACTGGCTTTAATCACCATCTTTATTTTACTGATGGCGGTCTTTCACAATGTAAAGGAAAGTCTATTGGTCTTTACCGGGGTACCCTTTGCCTTGACCGGTGGTGTGGTATTTCTTTGGCTAAGGGATATTCCCTTATCGATGTCAGCTGGGATTGGCTTTATTGCCTTATCTGGTGTTGCAGTCCTCAATGGACTGGTGATGCTGACCTTTATCAAGGAATTAAGGGCCAAGTATCCATTGCATGAAGCCGTGTGGCAGGGAGCTATTTTGCGTTTAAGACCAGTGTTGATGACAGCTTGTGTGGCTTCACTGGGCTTTGTACCGATGGCGCTGGCAACCGGAACAGGCGCTGAGGTTCAACGGCCACTGGCAACCGTAGTGATTGGCGGGATTATTTCCTCTACCTTGCTGACTTTAGTGCTTTTACCAGTACTGTATCGCTGGATGAACAGTCATCAACAACACTCCAAATCAGAAACAAAATAATGCTCAAAAAATGAAGTAAATAGACACAGGATGATCTTGAAAAGGATTGTTTTGTGTCTGTCTGAGCAAAGAATGTCGAATAAGTGAATCACCTCAGCATGAGTGGAGTTGTTTTGGAGTATCTGAAAGGTGAGGAGAAATCATCATAAACTGTTTGACTTAGCAAAAACTTAACCTTAGGCTTTGCATCGCTTCAGGTGCTTCCTTAGAGAAGTGAAACTGGGAAGTTAGTGCACATTTGTGCAAGCTAACACTGCCCCCGCAACGGTGAATAGGGTATTAACTCAATATCCTTAAGTCCGGAGACCGGCCTAAAGCAGACCAAAATAATGCGGTGGGCGTTAATAGGGGATGTCTTAATTTGATTTGATCTTTTTCAATTTACTTTTGCGCGCCTATATCACTCCCGCATCATCCATTTCGATATCGCACGGGGCGTGTGTTCAGGTAAATTATGCTTATTTTTAAACCATTTTATTTTTATTCCTTTTTCTGCTTATCTCCTTCAGCTGGTTTGCCTGTTGAAATCTAATCCCTTACAGAAATATTTTATTGACTCAACGTCCTGGATTGCCCAAGTGACGTTCTGCCTGCCTCTATTTAAATAAATGCTGATCCATTCATGGCATTTATACGACGATGAATTAAAACAATGACCACAAGCAATACCACTCAAGCTGCTAAAAATCAGTATGCAGGCAATAAAGCAGAACATATCGGCAGCTTTTTAAGAGCGCTAAAATTAAAGAAGGCACGTTATGATTTTGCGGATCGTGTCATTTATGAAGAAACTTTGCGACAGTTCGAAAATGCAGAAATTGATAATCTGGTCGATATCCAGCTCGATCTCGATTGTTCAGTGATGACAGATGGTGATTTTCGCCGTGCCTGGTGGCATTTTGATTTCCTGGAACAGCTCGATGGAATTGAAGGCCATAAAATACGGGATGGCTTAAAATATAAAGATGTCATCAGTAAACCCTATGATGTTCGGGTTACTGACAAGATTTCCTTTAATGCAGATCACAACTGTTTAGCGCACTATCGCTATTTGCACCAAGCGATTGAAGGTTTTGCCACAGCCAAATATTGTCTGCCTAGCCCGAATATGATGCTGTATCCGCATCTGCGAAATAACCGTTATTATGCGGGTGACTTAGATGCCTATATCCAGGATTTGGGTCTATGTTTTCGAGAAGCAATAACTGCACTTTATGATCAGGGCTGCCGCTATATCCAGATCAATGACCAGTTTTTGGCATATCTGTGTGATGAACGCTATCGTACGCAGGAGCTTGAGCAGGGGATGAATCCGGTAGAACTGGCTGGCTGCTGTGTCAAAGCATTAAACATGGCCTTAGACAATAAGCCTGACGATCTGTTTGTTGCCTTGCATATCGAACGCGGAAACTTTAGTTCGAGCTGGCTGTATCAGGGTGGATATGACTTTGTTGCGGATCATGTTTTGAACGAACTTCAAAATATCGACCGCTATTTTCTGGAATTTGATACTGAGCGAGCGGGTGGTTTTGAACCTCTAGCCAAATTGCAGAGCTCGCAAGCAGAAGTCTTTTTAGGTTTGATTTCAACCAAGACTGAAAGGGTGGAAGGCAGATCCGAGATCATCAGCCGTATTCAAACTGCTTCTAACTTCCTGCCATTAGAGCGGTTAGGCTTGTGTCTTCAGAGTGGTTTTGCTTCGATGGAAGAAGGCAACAAGGTTTCCTATGATATCCAGTGGAAGAAAATCAAACTGATGAATGAAGTTGCGAAAGAGGTTTGGGGATAATTACCACTTAGTAAGATCACTTCTGTCACAGCTATTTACTGGTAGTGGCAGGTGGTATTTCAATCTTTCTGACCTATAATTCAGCTTAATTTCTTTTTAATCCTTTAGATCTCCTTTGTATATGTCTCGATTATCTTCCTTTTTTCAGCAAAACCAGTTTTGTGTATTGGTGGAATATCTCACCTCATTAACAGAGATTTTCCCTGTGAAAACCGATTTCGCAGGCTATCCAAGCGTTATGACTTTGGCGGATCGTGTACATTCAGACCATGACGTTGTACCGCTTGAAGCCAGTCAGCATTATTCAGGTTCAGTTGATAAGGTTTTACATTTCGCAGGTAAAGGTCGGGATCTCCAGGACTTCGAATCATTTTTGCAGCAAGCCGATGCGGCAAATCTAAAAAATCTATTGCTGCTCACGGGTGATAAGCTCAAAGAGCATCAGCATGGTGATAAAGAGGCTGAACGTACTCGCTATCTCGAGTCTGTTAATGCAGTGATGGCAGCCAAGCAATATGGCGGTTTTTGTATTGGTGTGGCTTTTAACCCGTTTAAATATGCTGAAGCAGAACGTGATGCGCAGTATCTGAAACTGCATAAGAAAATAAAAGCGGGCGCAGACTATATCATTACCCAATTAGGCTATGACCTCAGTGCTTTAAAACAAGCCAAGATATTTTTAAATCATCATCAGTACACACAAAAAATTTTAGCATGTGTCATGCCCTTAAGCTTGGCGCGTGCCAATTTTATGGTTAAACACAAAGTTGCAGGTATTGTCATCACCCCGCATATGCTGAAGGTATTGGCAGATGAAAAACAGGTAGGCTTAACCGATCGGATGTTTTTGCGCTGTGCTTTACAGATCCTGATGTGCAAGCATCTCGGTTTTGCCGGAATTCATCTCTCTGCCTGTCACAAGCCTGAAGAGCAGATGCTACTCGAAAGCTATATCGAGCAATATCGGCATCTTGATTTAGATGCACTTGAATCACTCTGGAATTCACTGTGGCAAGTGAAGACAGGAAAGGAATTTATGCCGGAATTGCCTTATTATTCCCGTCAGCCCACATCTTCTCAGATTATTAAATATCATCAACTTCACTTGATGCATGATGCTTTGTTTGAATCTAGAATTGCTAAAGACATAGGCCAGTTCATCTTTCAGGCCAGTTTTTGGGGTAAATCTGCAGCGGCGAATGCCTTACTCAAAACTGAATATATCAGTAAGCACGGGGTAGTGGGCTGTGAAAGTTGTGGGCAATGCCGTTTGGGTGATACCTTATATATCTGCCCGGAAACCTGTCCGAAGGGTTTAGCCAATGGACCATGTGGCGGAACGACTTTGGATCGCTGTGAATTTGGTGATCGTGAGTGCATTCACTCAGTTAAAGCCAGACTCGCCAAAGCGGTTGAACAAACCGAAGTCTTAAAAGAAAAACTGATTCCAACGGTGCCGATTGAGGTACGCGGAACCAGCTCTTGGAAAAATTGGTATGCAGCGACAGAAGCTTAAGTCTCATCTTCCATCGCATTGGAATAGAACTTCACGCCGAGTTTAATTCGGTCACGGCCATTACTCATACGCCAACGGTTGGTATCGCGTAGTGAATAAACACAGCCACAATATTCCTGTTGGTAAAACTCTTCTTGCTTACTAATCTCGAGCATACGAACAGCGCCACCATTTTTACGCCAGTTGTAATCCCAATAAGTAATGCCTTCATAATGCGATGCAGAGCGATGACCACAGTCATTAATCTGCTGCATGTTTTTCCAACGGGAAATGCCCAGTGAACTACTTATCAGGCTAAAGCCATGTTCTGCAGCATAAAGAGCTGTTCGTTCAAAGCGCATATCGAAACACATAGTGCAGCGAATGCCTTTTTCAGGTTCATTTTCCATGCCTTTGGCCCGTTCAAACCAATTATCTTTGTCATAGTCGCAGTCAATAAACGGAATATTGTGCTTCTCTGCAAAGCGAATATTTTCTTCCTTACGAATTTCATATTCTTTGACAGGATGAATGTTGGGATTGTAGAAAAAGATCGAAAAGTCGATACCTGATTCGATCAGGGTTTCCATCACTTCACCTGAGCATGGGGCACAGCAGGAATGAAGCAAAAGTTTTTCATGACCTTCTGGGAGAGTCAGTTTTTGACGTTCAAGTTTATTCGACATAATTATAGGGTTTAAATCTAAACCCTATATTTTAGCGATTTAAGCACGTCATGAAGCTTCGATATGCTGATATTTTCTAATGCCAAGATGAGAAAAATTCAATTAGTCTTTTGCTTTTAGTGATTCGTCGCCAATTGATAAGTCAGCATTCCCAAAACCGTAAAGATCAACGAACCCACAACATGAATCGCAATGCTGGAAATGGCATATTCAAATTTTAATGCTTGTAATAACTCAACCACTTCTACAGAAAAGGTAGAGAATGTGGTCAATGCACCACAAAATCCGGTCACTAAAAACAGCTTATAGTTTGGAGTGATTGAACTGTTAGAGAAAAATGAAACTGCAAAGTCCGATAATAAAAGCACCGACCAAGTTGACAATGAAAGTACCAAAGGGAATATGTGCAAACACACTGTTAAATTTTAAAC
>JBLZXS010000028.1:0-13330 GCA_050285325.1 Acinetobacter sp. | reverse complement strand
GTTTTGAAGAAGATGCTGGTTTGCAAGGCATCGGATTATTACCATAAAAAACGTTTTTCAACTTCACACACATTTGGATTTGGATTTAAATGTGTGTTTTGAATGAATCAGAATAAGAGATGACGATGCCGAACACTGAATCAAATACTCAGCCACAACAGACACCATTAAGTAAAAAGCCTTTTGTTAAGGGAAATTTACCTTTGGCTATTGGTGCTGCAATTCTGATTGTGGGGAGTGGCTTGCTGGGCTATTCAGTTGGGCATCGACAAGGTCTGACCGCTGTAGGTTTTGAAGCTGATGCAGAGCAACTGGTAGAAGTGGTGCAAAAGCAAAAGAGTAGTCTGGAAACGCTGAATAAAAATTTGAATCTGGCTGTGCAAGAGCGTGATGTCGCGGTGAGTAATTCAAATGATTTATTTACGGCTCTGAATCAAGCCCGTGAAGATAAAACCCAGGCTGAAGGTTTAGGTACAACCTATCGTGAAGTGCTTCGTCAGCGGGGTGGTCTGAGCTTGACGATTCAAAATATCGGGATTAAACCTTTACCTGATAATGCCTATGAATACCAGCTTGATCTGGTTCAAGTGAGTCCGAATAAACGTAGTAGTTCTGGAACTGTGGAAATACGCTTGATTCAAGGCACGGAAGTTCTGGTTGTTCCCATGCAAGACAAGAACTTCAATTTTGAAGATTACGAGCGTTTAACGGGTCGCTGGACTATGCCTAAAGGTTTTACACCACAATTCATTGAAGTTCGTTTAACGGGTTCAAGCCCTGTGATAAAGCGTTTTAGTTGGGGGCGTGGCAAACCGATAGAGAGTCAATCAGCATTTATTTCTGAAATTCCTCAAGCAGAAGCAAATGCGCAATAAATGTGAATTTTAAATCTTATGCGAATGAATAAGCGTCAAAATTGTTTAAATGCCATCAAAAGTTCTTTTCATCAATCAGGATATGTCGACTGGCATATTAGTCCACGCTTAAGTAATGACTCGCAAGATGAATCTGAGGGTGAGATCGCAGTACAAACTGCGCGACCTGAATTAAAGCGTCCGCCAATGTATGCGGTTGTTTTAATGAATGATGATTACACCCCAATGGACTTTGTAATTGAAATTTTACAACAATACTTTGCTTTGAATCTTGACCAAGCAACCCAAGTAATGCTAACTGTACATTATGAAGGGAAAGGTGTTGCAGGCGTTTATCCACGAGACATTGCGGAAACGAAAGCGAACCAAGTCAATAATTATGCTCGGTCACAAGGTCATCCATTACTTTGTCAGATTGAGCCAAAAGATTAAGGGGATTACATGCTCAGTCGTCAATTAGAAGTATCTTTACGTTTGGCTGTAAGCATGGCTCGTCAAAAGAGACATGAGTTTCTCACGGTTGAACATTTATTGTTGGCTTTACTTGATAATGACTCTGCTGTAAATGCGCTTAAAGCGTGTGGTGCGGACATTATCGTTCTGCGTAAAGAACTAGAAGAATACGTTGAACAACACACCCCTAAATTAGGCGAACATAGCGATCAGGCGCCACATCCGACTGAAAGTTTTGACCGTATTTTGCAACGTGCGATTTTCCATGTGCAATCGAGCGGTGGTGATCGAACTGTTGAGGGGGCAGACATTCTTGTTGCGATGTACTCTGAACGTGATTCTTTTGCTGTTTATCTATTGAAACGTCATCAAATTAACCGTTTAACTTTAACTCAATATTTATCTCACGGTACGCGTAAAGAAGAAGTGCAGGCAGAGGAAGAAGTTGAAGAGCTAGATGGTGAAACCTCAAGTTCTTCCAATGCAGGCCCACTTGATTTATATACCACCAATCTAAACGCCGAAGCGCAAAAAGGTAAAACCGATCCGCTGATTGGTCGTGAAAAAGAAATTGAACGTGCTGCGCAAATTCTTTGCCGCCGCCGTAAAAACAACCCATTACTCGTGGGTGACCCAGGGGTGGGTAAAACCTCGATTGCTGAAGGTTTGGCTTGGTTGATTGTGAATGGCAAAGCACCTAAACCCTTGGCAAATGCAGAAGTGTATAGCCTGGATATTGGTGCCTTGGTGGCAGGAACTAAATACCGTGGTGACTTTGAAAAACGTTTGAAACAATTGTTGAATGCGCTGAAAAAGAAACCGGAAGCGATATTGTTTATTGATGAAATTCACATGATTATTGGTGCAGGCTCGAGTATGGGCAGCACTATGGATGCATCAAACTTAATTAAACCTGCTTTGTCGAATGGATCGTTGCGTTGCATCGGATCAACAACTTTTCAGGAATATCGCCAGGTTTTTGAAAAAGACCATGCTTTGTCTCGCCGTTTCCAAAAAATTGATGTTAATGAACCTTCTGTTGCTGAAACCATTGATATTTTACGTGGCTTAAAATCGAAATTTGAAGATTTTCACCATGTTCAATATGATGATAAATCTTTGGTTGCAGCAGTGGAGTTGTCAGCGAAATTCATTAATGACCGCTTCCTGCCGGATAAAGCCATTGATGTGATTGATGAAGCGGGTGCACAGCGCCGGTTGAAAGCAGAACAAGATGATACCTTGATTACGGTTGAAAATATCGAAGATATCATCTCTAAAATTGCACGTATTCCACCGAAAACCGTATCTAAAGATGACAAAACGGTATTGAGTAATTTGGAGCGTGATCTTAAGCGTGTGGTATTTGGTCAAGATGATGCAATTGAAGCACTTGGTTCTGCAATTAAATTGTCACGTGCAGGTTTGAAATCACCTGACAAACCAGTGGGTAGCTTTGTGTTTGCTGGTCCAACAGGTGTGGGTAAAACCGAAGTCACCAAACAGTTGGCTAAGTTGCTAGGTGTGGAACTGGTTCGTTTCGATATGTCGGAATATATGGAACGTCATGCGGTTTCACGTTTAATCGGTGCGCCTCCAGGTTATGTCGGTTTTGACCAAGGTGGATTGCTAACCGATGCGATTCATAAAAGTCCACATTGCGTATTGCTACTGGATGAAATTGAAAAAGCGCATCCTGATGTGTTTAATTTGTTATTACAAATTATGGATCATGGCGCATTGACCGATAACAATGGTCGTAAGTCAGACTTCCGTAATGTGATTCTTGTTCTAACCACCAATATTGGTGCGGAAAGTATTTCTCGCTCGAGTATTGGATTTATGGAACAAGACAATAGTAATGACAATAAAGATGCCATGAAAAAAGCATTCTCGCCTGAATTCCGTAACCGTTTGGATGGTGTGATTCAATTCAATGCATTGCCAACTACCGTAATTGAAAACGTAGTGGATAAATTCCTGACTGAACTTCAAGCTCAACTTGATGATAAGAAAGTGGTTCTTGAAGTCGATCAAAGTGCACGTGAATGGATGGCTGAACATGGCTACGACCGTTTAATGGGTGCTCGTCCTATGCAACGTTTGATTCAGGAACACTTGAAAAAACCACTTGCTGAAATGATTTTGTTTGGTGAGCTTGCTGAACATGGCGGTAATGTTGCAGTTTCTGTGAAGAAAGAAAATGGTAAGGCTACAGGCTTGAAACTCGAAGTATTTGAAGATCAGACTGCTGAACCTGCATAATCACTCCAATTGTTAAAATAACCCGTGTTCGCACGGGTTATTTTTTTAATCAACATTATCTCCACTTTTTCCCAAAGTGAGAATGATCGAATTAAGCGATATAAAAATTTATGGATATTCAAATTACCAAGGTGATAACCACTTTTTGCCTTTTTTTTGTTACTGCAATCGCAGAGATTTTGGGCTGTTATTTTCCATACTTAATTTTGAATCAGGGAAAATCACATTGGTTGTGGCTTCCAACAGCCTTAAGCCTTGCGCTATTTGTGTGGTTATTGACATTGCATCCCGCAGCTTCCGGTCGAATTTACGCAGCCTATGGCGGAATTTATATCTTTAGTGCTTTAATGTGGTTGCGTTATGTCGATCAAGTGATCTTGACGCGATGGGATCTATTGGGCGGTTTGGTCGTGATATTGGGTGCGATGATTATTATTTTACAACCGCAAGGATTGATACGTTAGAACACTAACGTATCAAATGAGCAGATTAAAACTGACATTCGGTATTTTTAATTTTCATATGATAATTTCTATTATCTGAACTGAGTTTGATTGCAACATGATATGGATTTATACGTTGGAATTCATGCTCAAAAAATAAATGACAATTTTGAATTAAATTTTGTTTAATCAGAAGTTTTACATCTTTATCCCCAATATCTTCAGCAAACTGGGTGAAGTCTGGTGTCGTAATGATGCCTTGAATATCAATATGATCGGCATATAAACGCAATTGCTCAATCACCGTGTTTTGATCGACTTGATAGGGCATGGTGCGAGAATCTTCGTCACTCATCACATCTAAAATTTCATTTAAGGTTTTGGTGTCTTTAATTTTATAAGATGAATCCAGAATTTGTTTTTTAAGCAAATACTGGTCAAGTTCTGTAGCTTTGGCTTGTGCGGTATTAATTAAAATTAAACTGCTTAGGCATAAAACAATTGTTTTTAAAGACATGGTTATAATTACTTATAAAATTTATGGATTTATTATAATCATTTGAATATCAAAAAAGCACCCGAAGGTGCTTAATTTTTTAAGATTTTTCTAATCAATTAGTCTTTCTTTGAATTTTCATTCAGTAAAAATTCAACCAAAGCTTTTTGAGCATGTAAACGGTTTTCTGCTTCATCCCAAACCACTGCATTTTTATGGTCAAGCATATTTTCAGAAATTTCTTCACCACGGTGAGCGGGCAGGCAGTGCATGAACAGGCAATCTGGATGCGCTAAATCCATGAGTTTTTCATTGACCTGAAAATCGGCAAATGCTTTTTCACGAATTTTCTGTTCTTCTTCTTGGCCCATACTTGCCCAAACGTCAGTCACGATCAGGTCAGCATTCACAGCTGCATCTTCAGCCGAATCAACAAGTTCTACACAGTGAGCAAATTCAGACAAGAATCTCTCTTGTGGTTCATAGCCTTTAGGTGCAGCAACTTTTAATTTAAAGCCCCACATATGTGCTGCTTCAATATAAGAGTTACACATATTGTTGCCGTCGCCAATCCATGCAACTGTTTTACCTTCAATAGAACCACGGTGTTCTAAATAAGTCTGCATGTCGGCAAGCAGCTGGCAAGGGTGATGATCATCCGTCAAAGCATTGATGATGGGTACTTTTGAATAAGAGGCAAAGCGTTCTACGATGTCATGACCAAAAGTACGGATCATAATAATATCAAGCATGCTTGAAATCACACGTGCGGAATCTTCAATCGGCTCGCCGCGACCCAATTGGGTATCGCGAGAAGAAAGGAAAATTGCACTACCACCGAATTGACTCATACCTGCTTCGAACGAAACACGTGTGCGGGTACTCGATTTTTCAAAAATCATGCCCATAACTTTACCGACGAAAGGTTGGAACACCTCATTGCTATGTTGCTTGCGTTTAAGTTCAATCGCGCGCTGCAGAATTTGGTTAAGTTCTAAAGTCGATAAATCGCGTAAGGTCAGAAAGTGACGTAGAGCCATGGTTACTCCACAATAATTGCTGAATAGAAAACAAAACAACAATTAGTTGTTGGTTGGTTAAGTGAAAAGGGAATCGATTAATATACTATAAGCAGGTAAAATTGCAAAAAAACTAGACTTTTTGATGGCCTTCCAAGAAGCGATCAACACAATAATTAATGTATTTGGTCGTTTCCTGATCATTTTCCTGAATTGGAATACCCATTAAAATTCGCCATTCCAAATTTCGTAAAATACCAAAATAGAATTGGGCAGAATAAATAGGGTGTTCACATTTTAATAGACCATTGTTATGCGCTTTTTCTAAAGCACAAGCAATGGCATTTTGAATATGTTTTGGACCTTGTTCGTGAATATATAAAGCAAGCTCTGAATTGTGTTGAGTGCGTTCTAAAATGAGACGCATAAATGCTGCATTTTCTGGTTGTAATAGGTGTCTATGAAAATTAAGCAGGGTATTAATCAGGTAAGATTTTAAATTATCTTTATCTTGTTCAAAAGGCACACAGATATCTTTAAAAAATTGTTCACGGCGATAATCACAAATCGCAGTAAATAAACCCTCTTTATTGCCAAAAAATTTGTAGATGGAGGCTTTGGAACCGCCCGCATGCTGGACAATATCATCCAGAGACACTGCATCATAGCCATGTTTAAAAAAAAGCTCATTTGCGCTGAGTAAAAGCGCCAGACATCGTTCATGACCACGTTTTGTTTGTGGAGTATCACGAGCGAGGGGTTCTAATTGAGCGAGTTCGTGCATATGGTCTATAACGTCAATAATCAAAGAAATGAAATCATTTGCAATGATAGCAAAAATATGTACACATTTTCTTAAAATAACAGTTTTGTCTTATTTGCTCACAATTATGAAGCATCGAAATAACACTATAGTTTTGGTGAATATTTGACTAAAGTTTTAGAGTATAAGTTCTAAATAGTCATAGATATGAAGGTGTTTATGGATATACTCGGAATTCGATAAGTAAAGTGAAAACTGTGGAAAGGAATATGACACAACAAACGTCTGCAGGCTTAAGATTTAGACAAGCACTGGAAGTGGAAAAACCATTACAAATTATCGGCACAGTGAATGCCTACGCAGCCATGATGGCGAAAGAAGTGGGTTATAAAGCCATTTATGTTTCAGGTGCAGGAGTTGCCAATTATTCTTATGGTTTACCTGACCTGGGTATGACCAGTTTAGACAATGTTCTTGAAGATGTTCGTCGTATTACTGAACGTGTAGATACGCCGTTGTTGGTGGATATAGATACAGGTTGGGGCGGTGCATTTAATATCGCCCGTACGGTTAAACAGATGATTGCTGCAGGTGCTGCGGCAGTTCATATTGAAGATCAGGTTGCGCAAAAGCGTTGCGGTCACCGTCCGAACAAGGAAATTGTGACCCAGCAGGAAATGGTTGACCGTATTAAGGCAGCTGTCGATGCGAAAACCGATTCAAACTTTGTGGTGATGGCGCGTACTGATGCCTTACAGAAAGAAGGTTTACAGGCAGTCATTGATCGTGCCTGTGCCTGTGTAGAAGCAGGTGCGGATGCTATTTTTGCTGAAGCGATGACAGACATTACCATGTATCGTACTGTGTGTGATGCAGTCGGTGTGCCAGTACTGGCAAACATTACTGAATTCGGTGATACGCCTTATTACACGGTAGATGAGTTGGGTGAACAAGGGATCAATATGGTGCTTTATCCATTGTCAGCAACGCGTGCAATGCAGAAAGCGGCGTTGGAAGTAATGCGCTCAATTCGTGAAAATGGTACGCAAGTCAACGTATTGGACAAGATGCAACAACGTAAAGAACTTTACGAATTCCTTGATTATCATACGTTCGAAAACACCTTGGATAAATTGTTTAAATAAATAATTCAAAATGGAGAATTAAAAATGGCTGAAGGAAAAGTACTCACCGGCGCGGGATTGCGCGGACAAGTTGCAGGTAAAACAGCGCTATCAACAGTAGGTAAGAGCGGTGCAGGCTTAACCTATCGTGGTTATGATGTGCAAGATCTTGCTGAAAACTGTCAGTTTGAAGAAGTGGCTTACCTGATTTTCTTTGGTGAATTGCCAACCAAAGAACAGCTTGCTGCTTATAAAGCCAAATTAAAATCACTTCGCCATTTGCCGCAGGCATTGAAAGAAGTTCTGGAACGTATTCCTGCGGATTCGCATCCAATGGATGTGATGCGTACTGGTGTTTCTATGCTCGGTAATCTGGAAACAGAACAATCTTTCGATATACAGCAAGATGTTGCAGATCGTATTTTGGCGACTTTACCTGCAATCATCTGCTACTGGTATCGTTTTAGCCATGATGGCGTACGTATTGAAGAAAATACCGATGATGATTCTATCGGTGCGCAATTCCTGCATTTACTTCGTGGTGAAAAACCAAATGAATTGCATGAACAGGTGATGAATGTGTCGCTGATTCTGTATGCAGAACATGAATTTAATGCTTCAACATTTACTGCACGTGTATGCGCTTCAACATTGTCTGACATGCATTCATGCATTACCGGTGCGATTGGTTCACTACGTGGTCCATTACACGGTGGTGCCAATGAAGCAGCTATGGAAATGATTGAAAACTGGACGTCAGCCGATGAAGCTGAACGTGAAATGCTGGGCAAGCTTGAGCGTAAAGAAAAGATCATGGGCTTTGGTCATGCAATCTACAAAGACAATGATCCACGTAACGACATCATTAAAATCTGGTCTGAACGTTTAGCGAAAGATGTCGGTGATACAGTACTTTATCCAGTATCAGTACGCTGTGAAGAAGTGATGTGGCGCGAGAAGAAATTGTTCTGTAATGCGGACTTCTTCCATGCATCTGCCTATCACTTTATGGGTATTCCGACCAAACTGTTCACACCAATTTTTGTGATGAGCCGTGTAACCGGTTGGGCAGCGCATGTGATGGAACAGCGTGCGGACAATCGTATTATTCGCCCAAGTGCGGATTATACTGGTCCTGAACTGCGCAAAGTGGTTCCTATTGCAGATCGTTCTGCCGCTTAAAACAGAATATTTATAAAGCCTCTTCGGAGGCTTTATTTTTTGGCTCTTTATTTTTTTAGTGTGAGTAAAACAGGATCTTCAATGGTGTAACCGGTTTCAAAAGGAATACCCAGATATTTAACCACTGCTAAAATCTTCTGTTGCTGAGGAATTTTATAAGCTTGAGAGATATTTAATCCGTGGCGGTAATCGATAGCCTGATGGATTTGGCTTTTTAAGCTGTTACTGTTGAGCTGATATTTATAGGTATATTTAGGAATATATTGTTTAGAGTCATACCAAGATTTTTCTTTAGATGTAATTTTCTTTAACACCTGTATTTTGATGGATTGCTTGGGTACTGAAACGAGTGGCTGGAGTCGTTTTTTAATTTTTGAAACTTCTTTATCAAACAAGCGGCTGTCTTGATCATAATCAATCTTCTTGGTTTTGGGATTGATATACAGTGAGTTGACCTGAATTAATTTCTCAGGCTGTTTATTGTTTTTGAATTGATAATAATAGAGTTGGGGCAGGCGACCACGCCCATCGAGGTAATGGCGCAATAAATAGACTTTTTGATCTTTGCTTTCATAACCCAAAACTTCTATATTTTGCGGACCACCCACAGTTGCAAAACTGGTGCAGGGGAGCAGTATTAAACTAAATATAAACGTTTTGGATTTCAACATAACTAGACTCCATCAATAAGTTTGATAATTTCGGTTGCAACATAGTGGGTTAAGGCGGAGAGCCTGTATAAAGGCGTTCCATCAATAAAATAATGAAAGTTGTGCGTTTTATTTAAATATAAAATTGAGGTGAAAAATGTACCTTCAGGTTTTGTTTTTGTTACGTTACCCCCTGGTTTGAGTAGACCGGTACAGGCAACCACAATATCAGCATGATTAAATAGATTTTTCCCATGGATCGTCATGGCTTCTGTGACTTCAGCCGATTCTGCGGTGTACAGTTCAATGAATGCAGGGTTAATACCAAGGACATCGACTTTGATAGAAGGATCATAACTTACCAAACCGCCCAGTAAGATATCCGCACCACTGTTTTTACAAATAGAAAATTGACTGCAAAGGAAGCCAGAACTTGCGCTTTCAATAAAGGCAATTTTCAATTGATGTTGTTCAAGTAGGTCACAACATTTTTTTAACATTATTGAAAACCCTAAAAAGTTATCTGTATTTTAAGTTAAATCTCACTTGGTTCTTGCTTGGCAGTGGAGTAGGAGATATTAAGTTTTAAATTTTCTATTTAATTTTTTCTTTTTAAAGAATACTGTAATTTTTATTTTTAGCAGAATTAAATTTTTTAGCTAAAATTAAATTGGTATGCATGGTGATTAAATATGAACTAATTATTTAATAAAAAACCCAGTGAAATCACTGGGTTTTTGCATTTAAAATTAAGATTTAACTTAGTTTTCAAGTGCAGGTGTTGCCGCAGCAATTGCAGCAGCGACTGCATCATCTTCAGACTGGCTTGCAGAATTTGATTTTGCTGGTGTTGCTTGAGTTGCTTTTTCTTCTGCTTTAGGCGCTTCAGCCTTTGGTACCGCAGCTTTAGGCGCTTCAGCTTTTGGTGCTTCGGTAGCAGCTGGTTGAGTTACTTCACGACGAATGACCGTGGTTGTATTCTCGGTTTCCTGACGCTCAATTTCAACCTGTGCAGGAATTTCAGTTTGTGTGTTTTCAGCTGAATCTAATGGTTGTAACTGAACAGGTTCATTGACTTGTTCAGTTTGTTGAGTGGTCTCAACTTTTTCTTGTTCATCTTCTTTCGGTGCTTCTTTTTTTACACACGCTGTTAATAATAAAGCTGCTGCAATAGCGCCACAAATCAAAAAATTTTTATTCATAATTGCACAAAACAAAGCATTAATAGGATGCAACCATTATAACAGCAAATACCAAGATGAAAATCCTATAAAGTCCCTCTAATTTTTTATCGGAAATGCTGATAGAATAACCAATTGTTTATTGTTCTTTGAATTGATGCGGAATGACTTTGCTTTATAGGTACAGAGTAAAGTAAAATTGCGCAACATTGCAGGCCGATTTAGGCTCGATTGTACGAGAAACCCAATGACCCATTTTATTTTCGTGACTGGTGGTGTAGTTTCATCACTAGGTAAAGGTATTTCAGCTGCTTCAGTTGCTGCACTTTTAGAAGCCCGTGGTTTAAAAGTAACCATGGTCAAAATGGATCCATACATTAATGTCGATCCAGGGACAATGAGTCCTTTCCAACATGGTGAAGTTTTTGTCACAGAGGATGGTGCTGAAACTGACCTAGATTTGGGTTATTACGAACGTTTCTTGCGTCGTGCGAAAATGACCAAACTGAATAACTTTACTTCAGGTCGTGTTTATCAAGACGTACTCAATAAAGAACGTCGTGGTGACTACCTTGGGGGTACTGTCCAAGTTATTCCACACATTACGGATAATATTAAAGAACGTGTTCTTCGCGCTGGTGAAGGCTATGACGTTGCGATTGTGGAAATTGGCGGCACAGTAGGTGACATTGAATCTCTCCCATTCATGGAATCTGTACGTCAATTAATGGTAGAGCTTGGTCATAACCGTACCATGCTGATGCATTTAACATTATTGCCATATATTAAATCGGCTGCTGAATTAAAAACCAAACCAACCCAGCACTCTGTTAAAGAGCTTTTGTCGATTGGTATTCAGCCAGACATTTTGATCTGCCGTACAGAATATGATGTTGATGCAGACACGACACGTAAAATTGCGTTGTTCACTAACGTTCAAGCGCGTGCTGTGGTTGTTTGTAAAGATGCGCGTTCAATTTACCAAATTCCACGTACGTTTTATGAACAAGACGTTGATGATTTAATTTGTGAACGTTTTGGTTATCACGATCTTCCTGAAGCTGATTTAACAGATTGGGACAACGTGGTAGAAGCCTTACTTAACCCTGAATACACAGTACGTGTTGCCATGGTGGGTAAATACGTTGAACTTCCAGATGCCTACAAGTCGGTAAACGAAGCACTTTTACATGCCGGTATTAAAAACCGCGTTAAAGTTCAAATCGACTACGTAAATGCTGAAGAACTTGAAAGTCAGGATGTTGCAACTGTATTAAAAGATGCTGAGGCGATTCTTGTGCCAGGTGGTTTTGGTGAGCGTGGTACTGAAGGCAAAATGCAGGCGATTAAATTCGCACGTGAAAACGGTGTACCGTTCCTTGGTATCTGTTTAGGTATGCAGTTGGCTGTAATCGAATACGCACGTAATGTTGCTGGTATTACCGATGCAACTTCTACTGAGTTTAATCGTTCAACTAAATCACCATTGATTGGTTTGATTACTGAATGGCTAGATGAACGTGGTGAAGTTCAACAGCGTTCTGTTGAATCTGATCTGGGTGGAACCATGCGTTTAGGTGCTCAAAAATCAGAACTGGTTGAAGGTACAAAAACACGTGAAGTTTACGGCAGTGCCGACATTATCGAACGTCATCGTCACCGTTATGAAATGAACAACCGTTTTATTCCTGCACTTGAAGAAAAAGGCATGAAAATTTCTGGTTATTCTCCGGTACAACATTTGGTAGAAACAGTTGAAATCCCTCAACATCCTTGGTTTATTGCTGTACAATTCCATCCGGAATTTACAAGTTCACCACGTGATGGACACCCATTATTTGCTAGTTTTATTGACGCTGCGAAAGCACAGTACAAAAAAGCGAAGTAATTTGGGTTAAGCAATAAACTAGGAAGTTTAAATGTCACAATTAAAACCACAAGAAATTGTACGTTTAGGCGATATACAAATGGCAAACCACTTGCCATTTGTACTATTCGGCGGCATGAACGTACTTGAATCTAAAGACTTAGCTTTTGAAATTGCTGAAACCTATGTGGATATCTGCACACGATTAGATATTCCCTATGTATTTAAGGCAAGTTTTGATAAAGCCAATCGCTCTAGCTTGAACTCTTTCCGTGGCCCAGGTCTGGAAAAAGGTCTTGAGTGGTTAGCGGACATTAAAAAACATTTCAATGTACCGATCATTACTGACGTACATGAACCTTACCAAGCTGCTCCTGTCGCTGAAGTTGCGGACATTATCCAACTTCCAGCTTTCCTGAGCCGTCAGACCGATCTAGTTGAAGCGATGGCAAAAACTGATGCCATCATCAACATCAAAAAAGCACAATTCCTTGCTCCACATGAAATGCGCCATATTTTGCATAAGTGTCTGGAAGCAGGGAACGACAAACTGATTATTTGTGAACGTGGTTCGGCATTTGGTTACAACAATCTGGTTGTAGACATGCTTGGCTTTGACATCATGAAAGAAATGAATGTTCCTGTGTTCTTTGATGTCACGCATGCGCTTCAAACTCCGGGCGGTCGTGCGGATTCTGCGGGCGGTCGTCGTGCACAAATTACCACACTTGCACGTGCGGGTATGGCGACTGGTTTGGCTGGTTTGTTCCTTGAAGCACATCCCGATCCAGAACATGCAAAATGTGACGGTCCATGCGCACTGCGTATGTCACAGCTAGAGCCGTTCTTGGCGCAACTAAAAGAATTGGATACTTTGGTTAAAGGATTCAAAAAGTTAGATACTCATTGATGCTTTAAATAGCATCTAGTTATTCAATCAACTGAGGAATTGTTCATGAGCCAAATCGTTGACATTCGTGCACGTGAAATTTTGGACTCTCGTGGTAACCCA
>JBLZXS010000027.1:0-6167 GCA_050285325.1 Acinetobacter sp. | reverse complement strand
TGCCGATAATTGTTTTGCTCATGACTTAAATTTAAAAACTGTTCCTGAATTTTTTTCAGATTGCGCAAAATTAGTAGCAGATTTTTCACCTCTAAATTCTGCGGATTTTCCTCAATCCATAATTGAATTGAATTTTCCAGATTGGCAATCGCAATATCCGTGTCGGGATTAGCTAGATAGTGCTGATGGGTAAGAATATCCTGCGCCAGTTTCTGACAGGAGAGGGCATGCAGTTTTACATTTTTCTGAATTCTGAAAATCAGGTCGGTACGGCTAAAGTTTTGATGAATATTTTCGTAATGCAGATAGTTTGATGTCGCTTGCTCATGAATATATTGCGCTAAAAAATACAGATTCAGCCAGTAAATGGTATTTTTATTGGCACGCGAGGCTTTTAAACGGGTGAGTAAGGATGCCTTGGTGGTATTCAGGCTTTGTACCACTTCACTGTTTTTTAAGGAAAGCTCATACAGCAGTGGTTCAATGTTGTCGGTATTATCGGGATCAAACAGACGGGCTTTAGCCAACAGTAGAGCCGCAATGGCATTGAAATTGGCAGCTAGATTGTCTTGGACTGCTTGGGTTGGTTTGAGCAAATAAAAGATGATTGACGTCAGACCATACCACAGCGCACCCAGTACAAAATAGCTGGGTTGCTGATACCACTGACTGTATTCCCCCAGTCCAAACATGGTGTAAATGGACAGTAAAATCGTGCCAAAAGAAATAGTGGCATAACGCTGTCCCAATGCGCCCATTAAAATAAAGCCGGCGCTTGACAGCGATAAATATAGGATAAAAAGCAGTTTATAAGGATAGAGAAATTCAAGAATGCTGCTGACGCCAAAAAACAGAATACAGACATAAACCAGATTACGTAGACGAATACTCAAGCGGTCATCAAAGTCGGTCAGGGCAGTGGCAATGGCACCTAACGTTACTGGAACAATTAAGGCTTCATAATCTAAAAACAGTAAGCCTAAGGTGGTTCCACTCAGGACAATAAAAATTTGCAGACAATAAATTAAAATGGAATTGGATTTAAAGCGTTGAATTAAGTCTTTCAGGCTATTCACGATTTTTCTAAAGATCAATTATTGTGAACATAGCCTGAGCTTTTTTAGTGGTTGTGTCAATTTATGCTTGTGTTAAAGATCATTGATTTTTTAATGATGTAGCAAGGTATGAGGCAAAAAAAAGCAGGGTTTTAACCTGCTTTTTTCTTTATATTTTTTAAGACAATTATTTAATCAGACCACAGGCAATACGGTCGCCACCACCGCCCAGAGGTTTTGGCTGATCGGCATAGTTATCGCCACCAGCATGAACCATAATCGCTAAACCTTGAACATCGGCCATTTTTAAACGCGGTGCAACCAAAGTCAGTTTGGCTTGTCCTTGAGCATCAAAATTTAATAAAGGTAAATCACCTAAATGACCGGTAAGGGGTGTTCCGTGATGAGGTGCTTGGTTCGGGTTAAAGTGACCCCCCGCTGCAATCGCCGCACCGATTTTTCCATCTTTTTCAGCCGGGTCACAAGAACCTTTTTCATGAATATGGAAACCGTGTGGGCCGGGTGGCAGTTCCGCCAAGTCAGTCGTAAGCACTAAGCCGGCTGGACTGTCTTTGAATTGGATGGTACCAATGGCTTTGCCTACGCCTTGAGCCGATACCGCATGAACGGTCGTCTGATGATGAGCCTCATGAGATGAGGTCGGGGAGTTTGCACAGCCCACCATTGCAAAACCAGCAATGGCACAGAGTGTCGTTAATTTGAATAGTGAAGAAGACATTAAGTTGCATCCTTATGTTTTATTATGACCTTGACCATTCAAACAAGGGGACGGATGCAACTCAATGCTGATTAAGTATTTGAATGTATGAGTTTCTTAAACTTTAAGCTTAAGTTTTATCTGGATTGGTTTCATCTTTATCATCGTCCAGATCATACGCCATAGTGGATTTTGGCAGCATAAAAGGCCCAAATTCATTGGTTTCATGCAACCATTCACGCCAAATCGCCAGCAACACCGCGAGAATCACCGGACCAATAAACAGACCGACCAGACCAAAACTCGCAATACCCCCTAACACCCCGAACATAATCAGCAAGAAGGGAATTTGGGTTGCACCCGAAATCACCAGTGGACGAATCACGTTATCTGAAGTACTGACAATACAGACACCCCAGACCATGACTCCAATGGCTTCCATAGTCTGTCCTTGTGAGAACAGCCATAAGGCAACTGAACCGTAAGCAATCGGTGTTCCAAACGGAATCAGTGCCAATATGAAGGTCACAATGGTTAGTACCATCGGGTTGGGTACCCCGGCAACGAAATAACTTAACCCGGCTAATACTGCTTGCGCCACCGCAGTTAAACCGACGCCATAAACCACAGCACGTGTCGTTTCAGAAATGGTGTCTAAATAATGATGGACCCGTGGGCCAATGATCATTTCCAAAGCCTTGCTGACCTGGTTCAAAATAGTTTGACCATCACGGTAGAAAAAGAACAGCGACAGAACTGCAAAACATAGTTTAACAATGTTTTTGCCAATCTCATTGAGAACGAAACGACCATAATTGAGATGACCCTGAATCCAGATGGAAACACTTTGTATAATACTGTTCGGATCGGTATTGATATCTTTTAAGGTTCGGCTGACTTCCTTGCCAATAAAGGGTAATTCGCGAATAAATTGCGGAACATTTAAATGACCTGAGAACACCTGTTTTTGTAATTCATAATATAAATTTCGACCTTCATGTTGCAGCATGAAAATACCGAAGGTCAGTGGAATACCGATCAGCAAAATAATCAGGCTGATCATGATGGTCGCGCTTAGGGTGGCACGTGAGCCAGACTTGCGATAAATCCATTGATACCAAGGCCAGGTCATATAGGCAATAATGGCTGCCCAAAGTACAGGCACAATAAAGTATTTGAGAACGTTAAAACTCAAGAAAAGGAGGATGAAAAACAATCCAAATAATAATACTTTTTGTAATGTTGGCGCGTACTGTTGCACTGCATTCACTGATTTGTTTCTAAGGTCCATGCCATCTTAACTGAAAAAAAAGCTCGCGAAAATGAATGCCGAGTAAGTTCTAGTGAATAATCAATAAGCAAACCCTGCTTCTGGACGGAAAGCTAGACCCTGTAAGACCCTAAAACCATTTGGTCGGGTCATCAATAATGGCATTTAAAACTGGCTGCCACTGGTTTTGCATGCTTAAATAATTTTTTTGCGTTTTATCAAACACAGTAAGTCCCTGCATGGCCAACTGACTATAAGCAGTTCGTTCAGAAATCCAGGCCACCGGTTGCTGTTCAATTTTATTGAAAAATTCCTGCATCTCTTTACTACTGGCACTGTTGGCCTTAACCCGATTGGCCAGCAGTAAAATCTGCACTTTACCTTTGCGAATACGCTTGATGTCCTGTAAATGTTTCAAGAAACGGCGCGTGCTGTCGATATCGAAAAATGAAGGTTGTAAGGGCGTGATGATGGTGTGTGCTTCACTAATCAGCTGTTCAGCATGATCTTCGGAAAGTGCACCCGGCGCATCTATAATCAGATACTCAATGTTTTTAGGGGCATCACCAATTGATTTTTCATGCCGCCAGTCCAGACTTTGAATCGGGGCAGCATTTTCAGGGCGATGTTTGAGCCATTGCAAAGTCGACTTTTGGTTGTCGGCATCCGCCAGTGCAACACGGTAACCTTTTTGTGCTAAAGCCGCAGCCAGACTGATCGCGGTAATGGTTTTACCACACCCACCTTTTTGATTTGCAATTAAGATTGTTTTCATGACCCTGACGATTTTATTCTGCTCCGCCCTAGCATATCATTGTTTGATGCGACGAATATGACACATGACAAAAGTCTTAAAGACCCATGTGGCGGTACTTTTTTGGATTAGGAAAAAATAATGTCCATTTGGATGGCAATGTTGATTGGTGGGTGTATAGGCGTGGTATTAACCACCCTGATTTTAAGCAATACTCGAAATGGACGGGTCAAAGCAGAGTATGAACAATATATTGCCGAGCTGGAGCTAGAGCATCAACAGGCTTTAATCCATGCACAAAAGCGGAGTGTAAATACCAGTCGTGCGGTGTTGAAAGGAAAAATGGCAGAGCAGATGGCACCGATTATGCCCGAGTTTCAATACTTGCCCAGTGATGCCAAATTCTTGGGTGATCCGGTCGATTATGTCGTGTTTGATGGCTATACCGATTTACGCGATGGTGAAGGGCGAGCTGAAGATATTGAAGTGGTGCTGATTGATATTAAAAGTGGTGGAGCACGACTCACCAAAGGGCAACAAGCGATTGCCCAAGCCATTCGAGAGGGACGGGTGCGTTTTGAAACGGTTCGCATCGATTTTGATGATTAATTTTTTTAATTCATGAATTGGCTCAGATTCAATCTGGGCAATAGATTTATTGAGCAGAAGGTTGAATCTAGCTGAATTTCATCGCTATGCTTTTTCTGCCCGGGCAAAGAACATGCGCCTGCCAATTTTAGGAATGCCGGTGGCATCAAAATAATGCTGTTCTTTAAAGCGGAAATTTGCATCCAGCAGGGCTTGCTCAATATTACGATTCAGGTGACAACCATCTGCCAGACGTTTGTGCAGCGGAGTCAGTAAATTCTGTAAATGCTTAAGCGTATTGTTGTCCTGATACTCAACATGTTCGACCAAATGCAAAGTACCGTTAGGCTTCAGTACCCGATGAAGTTCATTTAAAGCCTGAGCTAAATTTTCAATACTGCATAAAGTCCAGGTACTGACAATATGCTCAATACTGTGATCTGCAAAAGGCAACTTCTCAGCACTCGCCTGAATATGCTGTACATGTATCGCACTTTCATGCACACGTTGAATAGCGAGTTGATAAATATCTGGATTCGGTTCGAGTGCGTATAGCGTATCGATATTTTGATAAAAGGGCAGATTTATCCCTGTCCCAAAACCAATTTCTAACACTTCACCGGAAATGGGGAGCAGTAATTCGCGACGTTGATCCATCAGACTGGGCGTTTGCATCACTTGATTGAGCAAATGCGGGAAAATATGGTGCTGATAAAATTTATAAATCATTGGTCGCTTAATTTTTCTTTATATCTATTTAGCTTACTGGATATTTCAGTCAATTAATAAGACAAAAAAGTGACTGAATATATCTATATTGTTACCAAGTCCATATGGTGATTTAAGTTTCATGAATTAAGATAAAAAGTAGAAATAAGAAAATTCGTTTTGAGGTATACAGATGACTAGACAATTATTATTCAGTGCTTTACTTGCAACCAGTATGTTGCAAATGAGCGCCAGCGCATCTGTCGATCATAATATTTCTAAAGGTCTGGCACCGGTTGCTAAAGATCAATCGATTAAAAAGCTACAATCCTTTAGAGGTGATTTTCGTATTTTAGGCTCGAAAATTTATACCAACGATGAGCAAGCCAAGTTTTCTCCAATTGATTATGCCGTAAGTTGGGGTTTGTTTGCTGAGCCTGAAATTGCACGACATATATCGGTCAATCAGTATGACCGTTACCTGAACTGGAAGATTGACCGTTTACCGGTGCCGAAAGAGCAAGCCATGCAAATGGTGTCGAATATGCATATCATTCCGGCAAACCCGAAAATTGCCAAACAAATTAAAAACGTAAAACGGGGCGATCTGGTGCGTTTAACGGGCGAACTGGTCGAAATTAAAGATAAAGATTTAGTCTGGACTTCATCTCTCACCCCGACAGATACCGGAGATGGTGCCTGCGAGTTATTCCGCGTCAGTTCAATTGAATGGATTGAAAAAGTAAAAGGTTAATCCTTTTTTAAATCGCTTCCTTGCGTACTCGAAATATTTTTTGAGGAGATTTCCCTTTTCTCAGGGAGGAGTAAAAAGCCCACTTTAATAAAGCGGGCTTTTTATATTCTCAGACTTATATAGAAACTTATTTTGCAGTTAAAGCCTGACCTTCAAATTGAATGCCATCCCATCCATTTTGCATAAACTGGCGGATATTCTGGTGATCGGTGGCTTCAGGTGTCGCTAACACGGCAGCATAATATTCAGCAAACAGGCTTAAAGTCTGTGCTTGATCTAAACCGTTCAATTGCGCAAAAGAAAACACTTTTGCGCTGCCT
>JBLZXS010000026.1:0-6708 GCA_050285325.1 Acinetobacter sp. | reverse complement strand
AACGACTGGACGCTTGCCGGTAACTTGGCAAACCTTAGACATGGTGAACTCCATTGCTAGACAGCACCGATTGTGCGGCTAGTCATTAAAAGTAAACGGATGAAATCATTCAAGGGGCGTTTTATACCAAAAATACGCTTAAAAGACAAGCGAATTTAATAAAAACGCAGCATGAACACGTGCGATAGCTCATGCCTTGATCAGTTAGCGAAGAAGGGTCTTCGAAATCAATTTATGAATCGGCTTGTTAAATGGTGGGAGAATGAATTTTAAGCTATACAGCTTAGGATTCGACATCACCGACCGTTCATGAGACAAACTGAAGAAACCTTCTGGACCATGATATTTGCCCATACCCGAAGCACCTACGCCACCAAATGGTAAATCGTCTTGTGCAACATGGGTCAATACCGTATTTTGCCCGAAATGCCCTGAATGAGTATGCTGTGCGACATAGTCGGCACGCGCCTGATCAAAGTCGAAATAGTATAAAGCAAGTGGACGCGGACGGCTATTAATAAAGTCGATTACATCGTCAATTTGATCATATTCTAGAATTGGCAGAATTGGCCCGAAAATTTCTTCTTTCATAATCTGCATTTCAGTGGTTACGCCGGTCAATAAGGTCGGCGCAATTTTTCGAACGGCAGTTAAATCTTCATGTTCAGGATTAATTTCAATAATTTTGGCACCGAGCTTATAGGCATCTTGCAAATAAGCTTGCAGGCGATTGTATTGTTTATCATTGATAATCGAAGTGTAATCTTGATTGTAGCCAATATCGGGATACATCTGTTCAACACAAGCTGTAAAGTGCTCGATGAATTCGGCAGTTTTACCTTTAGGCAGGAACATATAGTCCGGTGCCACACAGGTTTGACCTGCATTCCAGAGTTTACCTGCCGCAAGACGTTGCGCTACATCTTCTAAATCAATGGATGGATGAACCAGAACGGGAGATTTTCCGCCCAATTCTAAAATGACCGGTACCAGGTTTTGTGAAGCCGCTGCCATCACGGTTTTACCGATTTCGGTTGAACCGGTAAAAATCATTTTATCAAAGGCTAAATGGCTAAATGCATCGGAAACAGGACCGCCACCATTAATGACCGCAACCAATTCGATGGGAAAGGCTTCAATTAAGGCTTTTTCCAGCACACGACCAAAATTGCTTGATGCACTGGAGATCTTGATCATGGCATTGTTGCCAGCAGCAATTGCACAAATCAGTGGACCAACCGACAATAATAAAGGATAGTTCCAAGGGGCAATAATTCCAATCACACCGAGCGGTTGATATTGAACCCAGGCTTTTGCCGGCTGATGAATAATTCCGACATGGCGTTTTGAAGGTTTCATCCAATTGGTCAAATGCTTGCTATAATATTTAATCTGTTCAAGACAGGTAAGTAATTCACCGATTTTGGTTTCGCCAATAGAACGGTTACCATAGTCCTGGTTGATTGCTTCGGCAAATTGATCTTGATATTTAACTAAGATACGCTTTAAACGTGCTAAACGATCAATCCGTTCCTTTGCTGATGGTAAAGGATGGCGTTGATAGGCATGTTTTTGCTGTTCCAGCACATCGTGTAAATGCTGAATATCGAAAGAATGTGGCGTCATTGAAGTTGTTTTTGTTTGACTATTCATGACCTGCTACCATTAAATAAAAAGCGATTAATTTAGTTTTTAGAGTAAAAGCTCTAAATAGTCAAGTTACTTTATGTGTTAGCTAGCTAACCTATTGAATGAATGGTTACTTTAGGATGTCTCACTCCAAAACGGTGAAAACCAAAGAACGTATTTTACAGCTCAGCTTACAGTTGTTTAATGAGCGCGGTGAGCGTTCGGTTACAACAAATCATATTGCAGCTGAACTGAGTATGAGCCCGGGTAATTTGTATTACCACTTTCGTAATAAAAACGAAATTATCAAAGAGTTAATGGAGCAGTATCAAAAAGAAACTCTGGAAATGCTTGCATTGCCGGATGATCGCTTGCTCGATGCCAATGATAAGATTCGTTATTTTCAGGTACTGAGCAGCCAGCTTTGGGCGTATCGTTTCCTGCATCGTGATGTTTATCATTTGGTTGAAAATAATGAAGATTTTCGAAAAATGTACCCGCGTTTTGCCGGGCAGGTGATGCAACAGGGACAGAAAATCTATAAAGCCTTTGTCGATGCAGGGTTAATGCAAATGACAGACTCAGAAATTGAGGCCCTGATTATTAACCTATGGATTGTGCTGACTAACTGGACCAACTTCTTATATATGTCGGGTCATATTACCGACTCTAATACTTTAGAAGAGAAGTGGGTTTGGCAGGCGTTACGTCAAATGGTGTTCCTGGAAGGGGCATATTTGCGTGGTGAAAGTCGTCAAACTTATGAGCATCTGCTTGAAACGCTAGGTCCTTCGGAACTTTTTGAGAGCCTATCTTCAAGTAAAAATAGCGATGCGACCTAACCTATTTAGAAAGCCTTAAAAAAGCGTTAGAATGCTCGGCTTGTTTTTCAATTTAACTGATTAGTGATATAAACCAACATGAATATGACCACTGCTAACACAGCACGTTTACTGATTACTTGCGAGGATAAACCAGGAATCGTGCAAGCTGTATCGAGCTTTTTGTATCATCAGGGAGCAAATATTACCGCACTTGATCAATACGCGACTGAAGCTCAGGGCGGGCGTTATTTCATGCGTGTTGAGTTTGAACTGGATAACTTGCAAAGCCGTAAAGAAAATTTGACCCAAACTTTTGCGACCAATGTTGCAGAGCGCTATAACATGAATTGGCGTTTGGCTTTGGTCAGCGATGTCAAAAAAGTCGGCATTTTAGTTTCTAAAGTCGATCATGCCTTGC
Source organism: Acinetobacter sp. (assembly GCA_050285325.1). Lineage (GTDB taxonomy): Bacteria > Pseudomonadota > Gammaproteobacteria > Pseudomonadales > Moraxellaceae > Acinetobacter. The sequence continues at coordinate 3,837 of JBLZXS010000026.1, read as the reverse complement.
TTGAATTGTTGTGGCGTCATGCACGCGGCGGTTTACCGTGTGAAATCACCACCGTGGTGTCCAACCATGAAGATTTACGCGAATCAGTTGAAAACTTTGGTATTCCTTTTGTTGTTGTTCCTGTAACTAAAGACAACAAAGCCGAAGCCTATGCAAAAATTGATGAAATTATGCAGGGGAATGATTTGCTGGTATTGGCTCGTTATATGCAAATTCTAAGTGAAGAATTTGTATCTAAATGGACCATGAAAGTCATCAATATTCACCATTCATTTTTACCTGCCTTTGTCGGTGCAAACCCTTATAAACAAGCGTATGAAAAAGGTGTGAAACTGATTGGTGCAACAGCGCATTATGTGACTGCCGAGCTAGATCAGGGCCCGATTATTGAACAGGATGTTGAACGTGTAAATCACGATTTTACTGTTGATCAACTGCGTGAACTGGGTCAAGACGTTGAACGAAATGTATTGGCGCGGGCTGTAAAATGGCATCTTGAAGATCGTATTATTGTAGATGGCAACAAAACGGTTGTTTTTCAATAATTATTGTTTGAAATGATCAATTCAAAGGCGTGCTTTAGGCATGCCTTTTTGTTTTTGATTCAAAAAACTCATCAAAACTCCCGAATTAATAGTTGCAAATGAAAACACTTCTCATTTATTATTACGGTGCTTTAATTGTACTAACCGATGAGCTTGATTGCTTAAATCTGTATTGATCTACAATCGCTTTAATTAGGTAACTGATTTTAATGAGTCAAACTCCCGCTCTAAATATGCAAGCTCCCAATCCGATGAAAAAGAAAATTATTACAGCGCTAATAGCCGTTGTGGTCGGTCACATGGGCGTATTGTGGGCGGTGGGGCAAATGAAGACCCCTGAACTGAAACCGATTGAAAAAGAACCTTTAAAAGTTCGTTTTGTTAAAATTCAAGAGCCTCCAAAACCTTTGCCGCCTAGGCCAAAAGCTGAACCGAAAAAAGAGCAGCCAAAGCCTAAAGAAGTGAAAAAAGTTGAAATTGTAGAAAAACAACTTCCACCACCGCCGAAAAAGGTAGAGAAGGTTCAACAAGTTAAGAAAGCAGAAACACCAAAACCTGTAGTAAAACCGGTTGAAGCACCGCCTAAACCGACTGTGACAACAACGATTTCTGAAACTAGAGTTGTGAAACCGGCACCGGTAGCGCCACCCGCACCGCCAGCGCCAGTAACTCCACCGGCACCTGCTGCACCGCCATCGCCAAAAAGCGTATCGATTGGTGGTTCTGGCGTGCAATGGAGTCGTTCGCCAAAGCCTTCTTATAATAACAATGACTTAGAAGGGCAGACGCGAACCATCGTGGTTCATATTGAAGCGAATGAAAAAGGGGTGATCACTTCTGCCCGTATTTCACGTTCTAGTGGTATTCCTGCTTTAGATGACAAGATTTTGCGCTCAGTGCGTAGTTCCAAATTCAAACCGTACAAAGAAAATGGCGTGGCTTATCCAATTAGTGCTGACCAACCATTTGAATTGACATTGAATCCACACGGCTAACATTTTTTAGGAGTTCGAGTATGAACTTTTCAGTTTATTGGCAACACGCCGATGCAGTGAGTAAAACACTGTATTTCGTGTTATTGGCAATGTCGATCACGACATGGACGATCTTCGTTTTACGTTTAATGGGGACTCGCCAACTGAAGCAACAAGCTTATGCTCAACTTTCTCAAGCGTTAAGCAAGTTAAAAGCGAAATTTGCCCCGCTCAGTTTTGAACAGCGTAAGGCTGTTGCGGAACAAGCTTTATTGCGTCAAATTTCTGCTGAAAAATCGAGTGCAGAAAAAGGTGTGGCTGTTCTAGGTACTATCGCTTCACTTGCACCGTTTGTGGGTTTGTTCGGTACGGTTTGGGGTATTTTCCATGCCTTGGTCGCAGTCGGTAAAAGTGGTCAGGCCGGTTTGGCACAAGTCGCGACCCCGGTAGGTGAAGCCTTGATCATGACCGGTTTAGGTTTGGCCGTGGCGATTCCAGCAGTACTGGCGTATAACATTTGTACCCGTGTAAACCGTGGTTTATCGCATGAGTTACAAGACCAGGCGCACAGTCTGTTAATTGATACCATGTTGCAGCAAGATAGCGCGGCTCAAGTGACTGAAGCTAAAGCAACATCGGATAATTTGGTTGGAGGTCAAGCTTAATGGGCTTTCAATTGGGCGAAGACAACGATGTAGGCATGAATGAGATGAATCTTATTCCGCTGATCGATATTATGTTGGTATTGATGATCATCTTTTTGGTGACAGCAACCGTTGCTAACCCATCAATTCCATTAACCTTACCAAAAACAACGGCAGATATTATTGATTTGCCCCCTAAAAATGTCACCATCAGTATTAATGCGGGTGGAGAAGTTGCCTGGAATGGTGATGTACTCACACTTGACGAGTTACAGACAAAATTTAACGAAGCAGGTCAGGAAGAGCTTCAGCCGACCATTGTGCTGAAAGCAGATAAAGAATCACGTTATGACGCTGTTGCACAAGTAATGTCTCGTGCGAGCGAAGCCGGGCTCAGCGATATTGCTTTTGCGACGGATAACTAATCTGATGCTATAAAAAAGCGACCGTTAAGGTCGCTTTTTTTATGTCTGATATTGGCTGGATGAGTTATTCCGATTTCAGCAAATCCTGAAACTTGCTGCGCAATTTCATTAATTTCGGTGGAATGGCGAAATTGCAGTAGCCTTGAGCAGGATTTCGAGCAAAGAAATTCTGGTGATATTCTTCGGCAGGGTAGAACTTGGGTGCAGGACTCAGTTCAGTCACAATATTTAGACCTTCTGCTTTTAGAGCATCAATGGTTTGTTGTGCCTGCTGTTGCTGTTCATCATTCAGGTAATAAATCACAGAACGATATTGAGTGCCAACGTCATTGCCTTGACGGTTTAAGGTCGTTGGGTCATGCGTGGTAAAAAATACATCCAACAGCTGAGCAAAGCTAATTTGTGTTTCATCATAATCAATCAGAATCACTTCTGCATGGTTGGTGTCACCACGACAAATATCGTCATAACTTGGATTGTCGGTATGGCCACCCGCATAACCGCTGACCACTTTTTCTACACCTTTAAGCTGTAAAAATATGGCTTCAACACACCAAAAACATCCACCACCAAATAATGCCTGTTGCATGGTTTTATCCTATATTTGTTTATTGTTTTTAATATATGGGTTTTTTATGAAGCTACAATGTATTTATTTATGCATTTTAAATACAAAAGCCTGAGATTTCAGGCTTTTTATCTGCATTATTTAACGTGGTTGAACCGGACTGGTCAGTTGAATAACAAGATTACCATGACGATCCAGCAGTTTGAGCGTTTTTCCAAACACCTGATAGTTGGCGACTTTAGACAAAGCTTCATTGAATTGAGGTGCTATATTGCTCTGATCTAGACATGCCATTTTGGTGCTTGCCATTTGGCTCAGGATTAAAGTATCGCGTCCCGCTGCATAGCTTCCCATAATCCGATTACAACCATCCGAACCACTGACGCGTTTGGTTGTCGCATCAAACTGTAAGCTTGGAATATGGTGTGCGGTGGGTGTAGTCTTAATTTCAGTATTGCCAATATGCGTTGCAATCCAGGTGCGGTTTTGCAGTTGAACTAAATTTGCAGTTTCAATCGTAGAAGATGCATTAGGTATCGTTTCACAACCTGTAAAAGCAATAGCTGCAGCAATCATGCTGACAGTACATAATTTTTTTAACATATTGGAATTCTCGTTCTTGATTTAACCTAGGCTTTATATAAACAAAAAAACAGCCATTTAACTAGGCTTAAATTTATG
>JBLZXS010000025.1:0-8041 GCA_050285325.1 Acinetobacter sp. | reverse complement strand
CCGCGATCGCCTGCTATTTCATTAATTTATCCGCAGCAATTTTTATTGGAATCTTATCCGGTATTTTAGCCGGTTTATTTAAGCACTATATTTTAAAACAGCATGATGATGAATTGGGAGAGGCACATGAATCTTGAAATTATTCTGGTCGGGATTATTGTCGGAATTGCCAATTTTGCTTCACGTTTTGGTCCTTTTTATGTGATTCAAAAACATCAGCAGAGCTCGCAAAAACGTGGTTCGGTCTGGATCAAAATCGCTTTAGGCAGTATCGGCATTGCCGCGATTAGTTCCATGCTGGTGGTTGCAACCCTTCCCCCATTGATGGAAAAACCAAATAAAAGCTTTGCCATGCTGATAGGTTTTTTAACCTTAGCCGGACTGTATTTTAAGTTTAAGCAAATTGTTCCTGCGACTTTAACCGCAGCCGTGACGTATGGTTTGATTTATACCTACTTGCCTTTTTCCTTCTAAATCTCATAGAAAAGTCCCTCTTTTACAAAGAGGGATTTAGGGAGATTTTTCAAACAACTTTATAAATAAAATTGTTAGACAATATCATTATTTTATGTGAATCCAGTCTTAACACCTCAATCAGTTCTGCTATGCTAAAAGCCCATAAAATCAAGCATGGATGATTTACATGAGCGTGACTATTGGTACTCCCCTTCAAGCTTCTGCCTTTAAAGTATTGCTATTAGGTTCAGGAGAGTTGGGTAAAGAAGTGGTGATTTCACTACAACGTCTTGGTGTGGAAGTCCATGCAGCAGACCGTTATGATCACGCACCAGCCATGCAAGTTGCACATTATTCTTATACTTTAAATATGGCAGATGCCGAAGAACTTAAACAACTAATCGAACACGTTAAACCCAATTTAATTATTCCTGAAATTGAAGCCATTGCGACTGAAGTTTTAGTCGAAATCGAACAACAAAATATTGCGACCGTGATTCCTTCGGCAAAAGCGGTCAACCTCACTATGAACCGTGAGGGTATTCGTCGTCTTGCGGCTGAAGAACTGGGGCTACCGACTTCCGCTTATCGTTTTGCCGACTCGATTGAGTCTTTCCGCGCTGCTTGCGATGATATTGGCTATCCAAACTTCGTCAAACCGGTGATGTCTTCTTCAGGTAAAGGTCAATCACGCGTTAAAAGCTTTGATGAAGTGGATGCAGCTTGGGAATATGCCCAAACTGGCGGTCGTGTAAATCAGGGCAAAGTCATTGTGGAATCACAAATTGATTTCGACTTTGAAATTACCTTACTCACAGTTCGCGCTAAAAATGCAGAAACGGGTGAAATCGAAACTCAATACTGCGACCCAATCGGACATCGTCAAGATGCAGGCGATTATGTCGAAAGCTGGCAGCCGCAAGCCATGACTCCTGCTGCTTTGGAAGAATCAAAACGGATTGCCCATAAAGTTACAACTGCTTTAGGTGGCTGCGGTATTTTCGGGGTCGAACTGTTTGTCAAAGGCGACAAAGTATGGTTTAGTGAAGTATCGCCACGTCCGCATGATACGGGGCTTGTGACACTTGCATCGCAATTCCAGAGTGAATTTGAACTGCACGCACGTGCCATTTTAGGACTGCCGGTCAATACAACACGCCATAGTGTTGCAGCAAGTGCAGTTATTTATGCAGGCGTTGATGATCGCAATTTATCTTTTTCTGGCTTAAATCTTGCTTTGTCTAATCCAGACACCGATTTACGCCTTTTTGGTAAACCTGAAGGTTTTAAACGTCGTCGCATGGGGGTTGCAACGGCACGTGCCGAAACAACAGATCAAGCACGTGAACTTGCACTAGAGACGGCATCTCAGGTCAGTGTTCAACAAAACTAAACTTGTCACCATTTTAACGGACCATTGTTCATGATCAATACTTCTCCGCTGCTGCATTACGTTAAGAGTAACCATGACATTCAGGCGATCAATCAATGGCGCACTGATGTCGAACAACAGCTACAGGAAGGTTTTGAAAATGGACAGTCAATCCGCGAAATCATTTTGGCCCGATCAAATCTGATTGATGAGGCACTAGAGTTCCTCTGGAAGCATGCTGAACTGGATCAGACAGATCTGGGACTATTTGCAGTTGGTGGTTATGGTCGTCGGGAAATGTTGCCTTATTCCGACGTTGATATCATGATTTTATCGGAAGATGAAATCAGCCCCGATCAGGAAAAGCTGATTTCCACCTTTATCTCCTCCCTTTGGGATGTGGGTAATTTTAAACCGGGAATTAGTGTCCGTACCATTTCTGAATGTGTTGAACAGGCCACGAGCGATTTAACCGTGGCTACGGCGCTGATTGAATCCCGTTTAATTATTGGCAATCAACATTTAGCCAAATGGCCACGTCGTATCGTCTCGCAAACCTGGACAGATAAAACCTTTTTTGATGCCAAAATGGATGAGCAGGCACGACGCCATGCCCAACATAACAATACTGAAAGTAATCTGGAACCGGACATTAAAAATGCACCGGGCGGTATTCGTGACATCAATCAAATTGGCTGGATTGCAAAACGTCATTTTCGGGTCAACCGTATTTATGACCTGGTGCATTTAGGTTTTATTTCCGAGTTTGAACTCGGTGTTTTAGAGGAAGCGGAAAGCTTTCTTTGGGAAATTCGTCATCATTTACACCGCTTAACCAAGCGTGATGAAAATCGTCTGTTGTTCGACTACCAACGTGATATTGCAGCCCTGTTCGGCTACACCCGTGAAGAACATCAACCGCCTAACTATCCGATCGAACAATTCATGAAGCGTTATTATCGTAGCGCGCAGCAAGTATCAACACTGAATGAAATGTTGCTGGCTTACTTTAATGAATCGGTGATCACGCCACGTTTGCCGAACTACGAACGCAAAATTGAAGAAATTAATGAAAACTTCAAACTGGTAGATGGCAAACTTGCGGTACAACATCATAAAATTTTCTCGGAACGCCCCAGTGCCATTCTGGAAATTTTCTATTTATTGGCTAACCGTCCGGAAATTGAAGGAATTCGCGCACGTACTTTACGCCTGCTTATCCTTGCTGCAAAACGCATTGATCAAAACTTTCGGGACAATCCTGAACATCAAGCCTTGTTTATGGCCATTATTCGCTCACCGCATCGTTTATATGACACTTTGGTGGCGATGAAGCGCTATAGCGTTCTTGGCAATTATATTCCTGCATTTGGTCAAATTATGGGACTGATGCAATATGACCTGTTCCATATTTATACCGTCGATGCACATACCCTATTATTGCTGCGTAATTTAAATCGCTTTAAAGAACCTGAGTTTGCCAAAAATTTCCCTGTGGTGAGTTCAGTATTCCAGCGTCTAGCACGTCGCGACATTGTCTATTTAGCTGCTTTATTCCATGACATTGCCAAAGGTCGTGGCGGCGATCACAGCGAACTGGGGGCAGAAGATGCCATCAAGTTCTGTCGCAAACATGGCTTTACTGAACGTGAATGCAATCTGGTCGCATGGCTGATTCAAAGCCACTTGCTCATGTCGATGACAGCGCAGAAAAAAGATATTTCAGACCCGGATGTGGTGCAGGATTTTGCTGAAAAACTGGGGGATATGGAGCATCTGGATTATCTGTATACCCTGACCGTGGCGGACATTAACGCGACCAATCCAAAACTGTGGAATACCTGGCGTGCCTCGCTGATGCGTCAGCTTTATACCCATGCCCGTGATGTGATTCGTACCGGTTTGGGTCATCCTGTCGATTATCAAATGTTGATTGAAGACACCAAATTTGCAGCCAGTGAATTGCTGGTCAATGATTTCTCCCTCTACGATGTAGAAACCGTTTGGCAGGAACTCGGTGATGAATACTTCATTAAGGAATCGGCAGATGAAATAGCCTGGCATACCCGCGCCATCTTGCAACATGGTGATAATACTGAACCTTTAGTACTCATGCGTGCCCATCGTCAATATGCCCAAGATGCGGTGCAGATCTTTATCTACACCCAAGACCAGCCCAATTTATTTGCCACCACAGTGGCTATATTTGACCGCATGAATCTGGATGTTCAAGATGCACGAATTATTACTGCATCCACTGCATTTAGTTTGGATACCTATGTGGTTCTCGACCGTTTTGGTACTTTGCTGACCGACCCTGAACGTGAAGAAACCGTTATTGAAGCCTTAGTCAAGGCGCTGAGTCAGTCAGATAAATATCCAGGTCTAATGCAACGCCGTATTCCACGACAGTTACGTCATTTTGATATTGAAAATACTGTCGACATCACCCTGAATGCTGCGCTACAGCAAAACATGGTGGAAATAGCAACACTTGACCATCCGGGTTTACTTGCCAAAGTGGGCGGTTTATTTATGATGCAAGGTTTAGATATTCACTCTGCTAGAATTGCGACTCTGGGTGAGCGCGCAGAAGATATTTTCTTTGTCACTAAAAAAGATGGAATTCCGATGTCCGATTCAGAAGCTCAAACATTTGCTGTGCAATTAAAATCAGCACTGGACGAAGCCTCGAATCAAGTCTCTGGCCAACATTAACTTAAATTAAGCGGTACCGATTTCATGAACTCAAGTTTGTCATTATTGCACCCCTATCCTTTTGAAAAGTTAAATAAACTTTTTCAGGATATTCAACCTGCAGATTTACCACTGATTCCATTATCGATTGGTGAACCGAAACATCCTGCACCAGAATTTGTAAAGCAAGCAATTATTGACAACTTTAAGCATTTATCGACTTACCCAAACAGCAAAGGTTTGCCTGAACTCCGCCAAAGCATTGCCAACTGGCTGACTCGTCGTTTCAAGCTGAATAGCATTAGTGCTGAAAGTAATGTTCTTCCTGTATCTGGTACACGTGAAGCGATCTTCTCTTTTGTCCAAGCTTTGGTGAACCGTGAAGATGCTCCTTATGTGGTGATGCCGAATCCGTTTTATCAAATTTATGAAGGTGCAACTTTACTTGCTGGGGCAAAACCGTACTTCATTAACTGTACGGAAGAAAACAATTACCTCGGTGATTTTGATGCGGTTCCTGCGGAAGTCTGGGAAAAAACAGCATTACTCTTTGTCTGCACACCGGGTAACCCAACCGGTGCGGTATTGTCTAAAGAGCAATTCAAGAAATTGATTGAACTTTCAGACAAATACGACTTTGTCATTGCATCGGACGAATGTTATTCAGAACTTTGGTTTGATCAAGCACCCGTGGGCTTGCTTGAAGTCTGTGCTGAAATGGGTCGTGACGACTATAAAAACTGCGTGGTGTTCCACTCATTGTCAAAGCGTTCTAACCTTCCAGGCATGCGTTCAGGCTTTGTGGCGGGTGATGCAAATCTGCTTAAACCGTATTTGCAATACCGTACCTATCATGGCGCAGCCATGCCTGTTCAACATCAGCTGGCGTCTATTGCCGCTTGGGATGATGAAGCGCATGTTGAAGAAAACCGTAAACTGTACCGTGCCAAATTTGAATTATTTCAAAATGAACTCGGTCACTTATTACCTCTCAAAAAACCGGATGCGGGTTTTTATTACTGGCTAAAAGTAGACAATGATGAAGCTTTTGCCAAAATGCTGATGGAAAAAGCGCATATTAAAGTGCTTCCAGGACGTTACCTGTCTCGTAATACAGAACAAGGCAATCCGGGTGAAAACCATGTCCGTTTAGCTTTGGTTGCAGATATTGCGCAATGCGAGCAAGCCATTCAACGTTTAAAAGCAATTTTATAAATATCCTACCCATTTAAAAAATCGAAACCGCATTTTTTAGATAAATTTAGGGCGATCAATTGATCGCCCTATTTTACTTTAGCCGGTAATGACTTTTGACTACTTTGCCAAAGCAGTTTCTACTTCACTTTCCAGATCTTCAGGTTTTGTGGTTGGTGCAAAACGGTTTAGCACTTTGCCATCTTTACCAATCAAGAATTTGGTGAAATTCCATTTAATCCCGTTTCCGAGTATTCCCTTACTGTTATTGGTCAAATAACGGAATAAAATGTGCGCTTCGGGTCCCTTCACATCGACCTTTGAAAACATAGGAAAAGTAACGCCATAATTTTTTTGACAGTAAGCTCCGATTTGATCATTAGATCCCGGATCTTGTCCACCAAACTGGTTACAGGGGAAACCCAAGACTTCCAGACCTTGATCCTTGTATTTTTCATACAGTTTTTCAAGTCCTGCAAACTGGGGGGTAAAACCGCATTTACTTGCGGTATTTACAATCAATAAAACTTTGCCTTCATAGTCGGCAAAAGATTTAATTTTTCCATCTAACAACTCAGCCTCAAACTGATAAATGTTGGTCATGGATATGTTTCCTCGTCATTTTTTTCTTGTGTTTTTAATTCTAATGAAGCTGAATTTACGCAATAGCGTAACCCTGTTGGCTGTGGACCATCTTCAAAAACATGGCCTAAATGTGCGTCACAATGATGACAAACAATTTCTGTTCTCACCATACCGTGTGTCGTATCGGTATGTTCTTCAATTGCAGAATTATTTAAGGCTTTATAGAAACTTGGCCAACCACACCCACTATCGTATTTTGTTTCTGAGCTAAATAATGGCTCACCACAACAACGGCAGACATAAGTACCATCTTGTTTTGTGTTCCAGTATTTACCTGTAAATGCAGACTCTGTTCCCTTTTGACGTGTAATACGGAACTCTTCAGGTGATAACTCTCTTTGCCATTCTCGGTCTGATTTATTGAGTTTTCCCATGGCTACGCACCTTCTTTCTTGCTATTTAAAATAAAATAATCCTATATTTACGTCATTCATATTTAAATTTCTAGTCTTTAGTTAACATTTTACAAAAGACCTATAATCTCCCTAAAAAAGCAAAAAGTAAGCAAAGTTTAAAAACAGAGTGAGCAATTTATTCAAAAAATGCTTTTTTGTGAGCAAATTTAGTGTTACTCTTTGTCATAAGCTTGCTCAGGATTAAAAAATGTCGCAAAAAAAGAGCGTTATTTTTAAAAATTTGCTTCCTTTGATTAAACAGTATCAACAGGCAGGATTTACGCACGAAAAAATTGTTGCTCTACTTCGGGATGAACACAATCTTGATTTAGTAACAACTGAGACATTTAAAAGTTATTTATATCGTTATGCAAAAGTGACCTCCACTCCTTCCGAGAACATTAAAATGCCGAACACTTTCCAAACCCCTCGCGAAATTAAGAAATCGTCTAAGCTCGAGCATGTATGCTACGACATTCGCGGACCAGTGTTACGAGCGGCCAATGAAATGGAAGAAGCCGGTCACAAAATTATTAAACTTAATATCGGTAATCCCGCCTCATTCGGCTTTGAAGCGCCACAAGAAATTATTAATGATGTGGCTTTAAACTTACCCAATGCCGTGGGTTATACAGACTCGAAAGGGATTTTCCCTGCGCGTAAAGCGATTTGTCAGTATTACCAGCAAAAAGGCATTTTGAATATGCAGGTCAATGATGTGTATATCGGTAATGGCGTGTCTGAACTGATTGTCATGGCCATGCAAGGCTTGCTGGATGATGGCGATGAAATGCTGGTTCCAATGCCGGATTATCCATTATGGACAGCTGCGGTAAACCTCTCTGGCGGTACTGCAATTCACTATAAATGTGATGAAGAAAACTACTGGTATCCTGACATTGCGGATATGGAAAGCAAAATCACGCCAAATACCCGTGGTATTGTGATTATCAATCCGAATAATCCAACAGGTGCAGTTTATCCACGTCATGTATTGCAACAAATCGTTGCACTTGCAAAAAAATATGATCTTATTTTATTTGCAGATGAAATTTACGACAAAATTGTTTATGACGGTATTGAACATGTCGCTGTGGCTGCGCTTGCAGGTGATCAACTCTGTATTTCATTTAATGGCTTGTCTAAAGCATATCGTATTGCCGGCTTCCGTTCAGGCTGGATGGCCATCACCGGTGATAAATCACGTGCAATGGACTACATTGAAGGTTTAGACATGTTGGCCTCAATGCGCCTATGTGCCAACCATCAAGCGCAATATGCC
>JBLZXS010000024.1:1642-3435 GCA_050285325.1 Acinetobacter sp. | reverse complement strand
TACGTTTTGCTGCATAAGTTGCTTGAAGTGTTTGCGACATAGCGTTAAATAGCCTTTAACAAGTTAACCATTTCAATTGCAGTAAGGGCAGCTTCACCACCTTTATTACCTGCTTTTGTTCCAGAGCGTTCAATCGCTTGTTCAATACTATCCGTAGTTAATACACCGTTGATCACAGGTAAGCCAGTGTCCAGACCAACCACGCCTAAACCTTTGGCACATTCGCCTGCAACGAAATCAAAGTGAGGCGTGCTACCACGAATCACAGCGCCAAGTGCAATGATGGCATCGAAACGATCTGAAGCGGCAAGTTTTTTTGCCACTACAGGAAGTTCCCAAGCGCCAGGTGCGTGAACAACAGTGATATTATCCTCTGATACGCCGTGACGTTTCAATGTGTCAATTGCACCTTCTAATAGATGTTCAACCACAAAACTATTAAAACGACCCACTAAAATCGCGTAACGGCCTTCGCTCGCGAGATGTAACATACCTTCAATACGGCGAACTGCCATAGCAACCTCGATTATTTCTCTATTGTTGGGTTTGCGGTGACATATTCCACCACTTCTAAGTTAAAGCCTGATAGTGCATTGAAACGCAATGGAGAGCTCAGCAGCTTCATTTTTTCAACACCCAAATCACGTAAAATTTGTGCACCCACACCAATGGTTTGATATTGCTGTGAAAGTGCAGAATTTGATTTAGTCGGTTTTGGTGCAGTTAAGCTGTCCAATGCAGGCCCTAAATCTTGTAAGTGACGCTGACCGATCCACACCAAGACACCACGATCACTATTCGAGATTTCTTTAAGTGCCTTATCTAAATTCCAGGCAGGTTCGCCATCTTGCTTGTTAATTTTTAACAAGTCACGTGCAGGACTAAAACCGTGTACACGTACAGTGGTAATACCTTGTTTAGGCTCGCCTTTGACTAACGCTAAATGAATGTCAGGGTTACCAAGTTCACGGTAACGGAATAATTCAAAAGTACCATATTCGGTATCTAAAGTTTGTTGATCAATACGTTCAACGGTTTGTTCATTGGTCATGCGATAATGAATCAGATCGGCAATCGTACCAATTTTCAATCCATGTTTTTCTGCGAAAACTTCAAGGTCTGGACGGCGTGCCATGGTGCCGTCTTCATTAATGATTTCACAAATCACTGATGCTGGTTCAAGACCTGCAAGACGCGATAAATCACAACCTGCTTCAGTATGGCCGGCACGGTGCAATACACCGCCTGGCTGCGCCATCAATGGGAAAATATGTCCTGGTTGCACAATGTCTGCAGGTTTTGCATGAGCTGCAACCGCAGTTTGAATCGTGTGTGCACGTTCAGCCGGAGAAATACCGGTAGAAATCCCTTTTGCGGCTTCAATCGATAAGGTGAAGTTGGTGCCATGTTGCGCACCATTGGCATCGACCATTAATGGTAAATTAAGTTGTTGGCAACGCTCTTTACTTAAAGTCAGGCAGACTAAACCACGCGCATGGGTGATCATAAAGTTGATGTCTTCTGGACGTACGTGTGTCGCAGCAATGACTAAATCACCTTCATTTTCACGATCTTCATCATCCATCAGGATGACCATTTTTCCTGCACGGATATCTGCTACGAGCTCTTCAACGGTATTGAGCGGCATCTACCTTCACCTTCTTTTTGTCTCAAGTGACATTTTGCTTGCATTGATTGTTGCATAGTCTAACGTGTTTTGACGTCATTTGCCTATGCTTATTGATTTCCCTAAACTGCCCATTGTTATACACAGTCATAGAATGCTTGAAAAG
>JBLZXS010000024.1:0-1542 GCA_050285325.1 Acinetobacter sp. | reverse complement strand
TTTGACGTCATTTGCCTATGCTTATTGATTTCCCTAAACTGCCCATTGTTATACACAGTCATAGAATGCTTGAAAAGAGGCGGTTATTTTAAAAGGGCAAGATTATGCCTAATCTTTAAGCAATTGAAATACATAAATAATGACAAGCTTATGCAAAATGCTATGGATTTATCTGGTTTTTAGCTGTTATTACATAAAAAAGCCCCTATCTTTCGATAAGGGCTTTTTGAATTTGGAGCGGAAAAAGAGACTCGAACTCTCGACCCCAACCTTGGCAAGGTCACCGAGATTTATTCCATTAAATGACGTTAATTATAAGTATATGATTTAATTAGTAGTATGTAGTTTTTTGTGGGGTAGAATTTTGATCAATTTAGATCATTTAATGTTGTTTTGGTCACTTTATTTTAGACGTTTTAGTTTGTCAAAGTCACCTATGTTTTGATGCTGATTTTCATGAGAAATAACAACAATATATAATTTAATATAATGATTCTTAATCCTCATGAAAATGTTTTATATTCAATTCAATAAATGAATATTATGCTCAATCCTATTTTGGATCATTTGGAGAGTCTCTGCTTGAATCTGCTCAGGTAATATTTTTTGAGTGATTTTATTGAATTGGCTTGCAACCTCACAAATCGAGTTAATAATTTCATCGACTTCTTTAACAGAAAGATCTGCTTCCTGAGTGCCCAGTTTGACAATGGCATGTCGATTAATATCCAGTGCCTCACCCATAATATCCATTTGATGATATCCACCTGGTCCTTCACAGAAAGTAACATCATAGGCAGGGGCGAGTTTCCATTGCCCATTTGGGGACATCAAAAATGAAAAGTTTTTGCAATGATCATCTCTATTATTGAAAACCACATTGAAAACAGCTCGCTTGAATGCAATTGCTTTTTCGCGAATATCATTGGTGCAAAAGTGTGCAGCGCGAAGAAAGTTACTGTAGTCTAAACTCCCAGGTGATTTAAAATCAGCTCCGGTAAAGGCAGCTAAACTTTGCATAGGGATACGCATGCCATCGTGACGGTCAAATCTTTTTGATGCAAATGCGGTTAATCCATTCGGAAGAGTAAAATATTGGGTGTCAGGGGTGTCAATATCACAATGACGCAAACATTCTGCATAAACAGCTTCAATTGCACAAACTTCAGGATGCTCTTGCTGAGCGGGAAATTTGATCAGCCATGCTTCATGTTGATGTGAGCTAACTGTTGAGAATTCGTTGGTGACAGGATCACGATAGACGAGTGCTTTTGGCCTTGCACCTTGTGGAGATCCACCCATAATTAATAAATGCTGTAAAAATTCTGCACCTTCTCCTTTGAGAACTTCCTGGACTTCTTGGGCGAGTTTAAGCAGTGGAATATTTTCAGTTAATGCTAACTCAGGTGCTGAAGGTTCAAAGGATAATGCCCCCATCGCATGTGTATTAATATACGTTAGTCGTTCTAATGGCCCAATCCGTGCTGGATTGAGTCCATTTTTTTTAAATAAGCGATCCATAAGGAGCATGCCCCAGCCATC
>JBLZXS010000023.1:0-12110 GCA_050285325.1 Acinetobacter sp. | reverse complement strand
CTTGTTATTGGTTTACCCTGCCCACCGCACAATCGTTACAATTAAATACATTTGAAATAGTCAAAAGTTTCTAAGCAATCCCGACATTGATATAAAGCTTTACAGGCGGTCGAACCGAATTCACTTAATAATTTGCTGTTCTTACTTAAGCACTGTGGACAGGTGATGCCATCGGTCAGTGCCACATGCGTACCACAGTTATGTGACTGGCCTTGCGGCGGAGCAATACCATACTGCTGTAATTTGTGTTTGCCCGATTCACTCATCCAGTCCGTGGTCCAAGCTTGAGATAGATCCACAATAACTTTAACCGGCGTCAAACCGTTGGCCTCGAAAGCCTGGGTAATTTCTGCTTTTAATAAATCCGTGGCCGGACAGCCGCTGTAGGTCGGCGTGAGTCGCACCACAATTTCATCCTGCTGATTCAGCTCGACGCCACGAATCATACCCAGATCAATCACTGACAATACTGGAATCTCTGGATCAGAAACCTGCTGCAAAACGTCCCAACATTGATCTTCTACGTGTCGAATCAGATTCATGCGACTCACTCCCTGTGATTGTGCCGAATTACCAGTTCATGTTTGGATATGAGCGCTGCATGTATTGCAGTTCAGCCAAAACAAAACCGAGATGTTCTGTATGTAAACCCTGTTTAGCTCCACTACGATAAGCACCCAGCTCTGGCAGGCTTAATTCAAATCGGGCTAACTCGGCTGTAATCGTTTCCAACCACTGTACTTTTAAATTTTCAATATCTGGAATGACACCACTATTGACCAGCTGTTTTTCATCTGCCGTCAATACAAAAAGCTCTTCGGTAAAACGCCATAACTGGTTTAAACCTTGCTGGGTTTTTTCATGCGCTTCTGCTGTACCTAGACTTAGGCGTTCCATCCAGGTGGTGGAAAAACGCTGGTGATATTTCACTTCTTTGAGTGACTTTACTGCAAAGGCAGCCAACTCAGCATGCTGACTTTGACTTAAGGCACTAAACAATAAAGCGTGATAATGATCCATCAACCACTGGCGTACCAAGGTCTGGGCAAAGTCACCATTCGGCTGTTCGCACAGAAGTAAATTACGGTATTCACGCTCGGTCCGGAAATAAGCCAGCTTGTCTTCATCACGGCCCAAGCCTTCGACTTCACCGGCCAAACTGAGTGCGGTACGTGCCTGACCCAATAAATCCAGTCCGATATTGGCCAAGGCAATATCCAGCTCCAGTTCAGGGGCATGGCCACACCACTCTGCCAGACGATGCGACAACACCAGTTGACTGTCGCCCACATGTAAAAGAAATTCTGCCAATACTTGACTTGTCATGATCTTCACCTTTTCCTTTACATGTGCTCGATGCCAGACGGAATGTTATAAAAGGTCGGATGGCGATAAACCTTGTCCAAAGCCGGTTCAAAAAATTCTGCTTTTTCATCTGGCTGGGAAGAGGTAATCAATTCAGATTTCACCACCCAGATACTGATGCCTTCATTGCGGCGGGTATACACATCGCGGGCATTTTGCAGTGCGACTTCCTCATCCGGTGCACGCAGGCTGCCAACATGACGGTGACTCAGACCCTGTTTACTACGCACAAACACTTCATAAAGTGACCAGTTGTTTTTGTTATTCATGAGCAAAATTCCCTATATTGATCAAACTGTTTTAAGCAACTTTTTGTGCTGCTGACTGTTGCTGCTGTTTTTGCGCATAGACTGCTGCTGAATCACGTACCCACTTACCGCCTTCCCAAGCTTTGCGGCGTGCTTCAATACGCTCATGGTTACACGGTCCCTTGCCTGCAAGAATCGCAAAGAACTCATCCCAATTGATTTCACCAAATTCATAATGTCCGGTTGCTTCATTGAATTTGAGGTCTGGATCCGGAACGGTTAAACCAAGCTGCAACACTTGCGACACAGTGTTATCGACAAATTTCTGACGTAGCTCATCGTTGCTGAATAATTTAACTTTCCACTGCATACTTTGTGCACTGTTCGGTGAATTATCATCACTTGGACCAAACATCATCAGTGCTGGCCACCAGAAACGGTTCACGGCATCCTGTGCCAATTGCTTTTGTTCCGGCGTACCATTGGCCAATTCCATCATGGCTTCAAAGCCCTGACGCTGATGGAAACTCTCTTCCTTACAGACGCGCACCATGGCACGAGCATAAGGACCGTAAGACGTACGGCAAAGTGCAACCTGATTGACAATGGCTGCACCATCTACCAACCAGCCAATCGCTGCAACATCGGCCCAGCTCAAGGTTGGATAGTTAAAAATGGATGAATATTTCATGCGACCGGCAATCAGTTTATCCATCATGTCGTCACGATCCGCACCCAAGGTTTCTGCAGCACTGTACAGATACAAAGCATGACCGGCTTCGTCCTGGACTTTTGCCATCAGCACGGCTTTACGTTTTAAAGTCGGTGCACGGGTAATCCAGTTACCTTCCGGCAACATACCCACCACTTCAGAGTGTGCATGCTGACCAATCTGACGAATCAAGGTCTTACGATAAGCATCCGGCATCCAGTCCTTCGGCTCGATGGAAATATCCTTTTCAATCTTTTGATCGAAGATTTGTTGTTGGTTATTCATTGTTCCCTCACTTATCCCAAGTGTTGATACATTTAAATTAAAACGATACGTAATTAAAATCAATATCTATTTATTGGTATCATTTAATTTTTATCGCTTATTTTTAATAAGTATTTGTTTTATATTATTTAATATTTTTTATTCTATTCTTAATCATTTTTAAACACAGATTTATGATTGACATTTTTACTTTTTCAACACAAATTATGAAACATCAAAATTAAAATACTTTTCAAAACGTATCGTAAATGGAGTTTTTACAATGTTAGAGTTAGACAGCAGCTCAAGCACAACGGATTATCAGAATACTGAGTCACAGCATAATCCTATTGCCATCAAAAGCTTAGCTTCACTGGTGTGTGGTCAGGAATACACTGCACAAGCGGATCTACGTACGGTTTATCATGCCATTAGCGGTGAAGCTGTTTATCAGGTCAGCAGTCAGGGCATCGATACCCAAGCCGTGGTGAAGTATGCCAAACAAAAAGGCGCGACTATTGCCAGCTGGACGTTCCATCAACGTGCCAATGCACTGAAGCAAGTGGCACAATATTTGATGGAACGCAAAGAAGACTTTTACCAGCTTGCCAAAGCGACAGGCTGTACCCGTAAAGATGCCTGGATTGATATTGAAGGCGGGATTGGAACCTTATATGCCTATTCGAGTTTGGTACGCCGTGAACTAAGCGATGAAACATCTTGGGTCGAAGATGCCTGGATTCCACTGTCCAAGCAGGGCAGTTTCGGTGCAAAACATATTCTGACGCCTAAAGCCGGTGTCGCCGTGCATATCAATGCCTTTAACTTCCCGATCTGGGGCATGCTGGAGAAAATCGCACCGTCTTTACTGGCAGGCGTACCCTGTATTGTCAAACCGGCCACTGAAGGTGCCGAGCTGACCCATGCCGTGGTTAAAGCCATTCATGAAAGCGGTTTCTTGCCAGAAGGTTCACTGCAGCTTATTTGCGGTCAGATCTATGATTTATTTGATAATTTGAATCCTCAAGATACGGTGACCTTTACCGGTTCTGCTTCTACAGGGCAAAAACTGCGTTCGCATCCACACTTAAATGCCTACTCGATTCCGTTCACCATGGAAGCAGACTCGGTCAACAGTGCGATTTTGACCGAACAGGCCAATGACGAAACGATTGATTTATTTGTCCGTGAAGTTTTCCGTGAAATGACCAGCAAAGCTGGACAAAAATGCACCGCTATTCGTCGTGCCTTTGTGCCAGCCGAGCTATTGGATACAGTACAAAACCGTCTGATTGAGAAACTGAAAAAAGTGGTCGTGGGTGATCCTGCTCAAGAAGGCGTGAGTATGGGTGCTTTGGCCAGTGTCAAACAGAAACATGATGTCGCTGCAAAAGTTGAACAGCTGAGCCAAGATGCAGAGATTGTATTCGGTAGCCACTTGCGTCAAGACTTTATTTTTCAAGTACAAAATACTGAAAAGTCTGCATGTTACCCACCGGCAGTCTTGGTCTGCAAAGCACCGGCTCAGGCAGAAAACATCCATAAGATCGAAGCCTTTGGGCCTGTGGTCACTTTAATGCCGTATGGTGATCTGGCTCAGCTTGCTGACTTGGTGGCACGTGGCGAAGGTAGCCTGGTGGCATCCATCGTACGCAATACCGATGAAAACATTGAACAACTACTCAGCAAAATTGCGCCATGGCATGGCCGAGTCCATATTCTGGATGCTGAAAGTGCCAAAGAAAGCACCGGACATGGTTCGCCATTACCTTTACTGGTTCATGGCGGACCGGGACGTGCCGGTGGGGGTGAAGAACTCGGCGGCTTGCGCGCAGTCAAACATTATATGCAACGTACTGCCATTCAAGGTTCACCTAATGCCATGACTCAAGTCGGTCATAGCTGGACGGCTGGCGCTCAGGTCTTTGAAGACCGAGTGCATCCTTTTAAAAAATCATTTGATGAATTACGTATCGGTGAACGTTTGCTGACTGCGCGACGTACCGTGACCGAAGCGGATCTGGTGAATTTCGGCTGCCTGAGCGGTGACTTCTTCTATGCGCATATGGACAAGATTGCTGCGGCAGAATCCCTGTTTGGTGAACGTGTAGCCCATGGTTATTTTGTGGTGTCTGCCGCAGCCGGTTTATTCGTTGATGCTGCCCCGGGCCCGGTCATTGCCAACTATGGCATGGACAACTTGCGCTTTGTGGAGCCAGTGAAAATTGGTGATACTCTTCAGGTGGAACTGACCTGCAAGCAGAAAACTCCTAAATTGCTACGCGATCCGGCGCAAAAGCCACATGGAGTGGTGGTCTGGGATATTAAAGTCAAAAATCAGCACAATGAACTGGTCGCGACCTATGATATTTTGACCTTGGTTGAACGCGACAGTTAAATTTTGAATTAACCTAAAAGGAATCTTTATGATTCCTTTTTTTTATTTATAGATTTTATTTGTATCCTTTTATGAAAACTGATTGACGCCAATTCATTTAAACTCTAGATTAAGAAAATACGATACAAAATAAAAATGATATCTAGATTAAAAGTATCAAGTATTTAACAATCAGCACAGGATGTTGCATGATGAATGAAAAATCGCTGGAAATAGACATGGTTGAAAGGACGCTTCAACCCGAAAATCAAAATTTTGAACCGATTGCTGGAGAAACGGAATCTCCTGTTTTCGAACAGACTCAGCCACCAAAGGAAAGCAATACCTATCAATGGTATGTAGTAGTCATTTGTATGCTGGCCTATATTCTCTCATTTGTAGACCGTCAAATTTTATCGCTAATGATTGAGCCGATTAAAGCTGATCTCATGTTAAGCGATACCCAGTTCAGCCTGCTACAAGGTCTAGCCTTCTCTTTATTTTATGCCATCATGGGCGTTCCGATTGCTGCACTGGCAGATAAAAAGTCCCGTATCAAAATTATTGCAACCGGTATCGCCTTCTGGAGTCTGGCCACTGCAGCCTGCGGCCTAAGTAAAAACTTCATTCAAATGTTTCTGGCACGCTTAAGTGTCGGTGCAGGTGAAGCCGCACTTTCGCCAGCATTTTATTCAATTGTTGCGGATTTATTTCCTAAAGAAAAATTAGGCCGTGCACTCGGTGTATATGCGATTGGCGCTTTTATTGGTTCGGGCCTAGCTTTTCTGATTGGCGGCTATGTGATTGGCCTGTTAAAGGATGTCAGCTTTGTGGCTTTACCGGTGATTGGCGAAATCAAAACCTGGCAGCTGACCTTTATGATTGTAGGTTTACCGGGTGTGTTACTCGCCCTCTTGATGGTTCTGACTGTACGAGAGCCTGCCCGTAAAGGTCTAAAAGTGGGTCAGGATGGTCAAGTTGTTAAGGCTTCCTTCAAGAACTCGATTGGCTTTATTAAAACGCATAAAAAGACGTTTTTCTGTCATTTTATTGGTTTTTCCTTCTACACCATGATGCTGTATTCACTGCTGGGCTGGGCACCTGCATATTACATGCGTAATTTCGGTCTAGATGCCAGCCAGACCGGTTATATTTTAGGGACGATTATTTTGGTTGCCAATACATCAGGTGCCTTGTTCTGTGGTTGGTTGATCGACTTCTTCTCTAAACGTGGATACAGCGATGCTGCGATTCGTAGCGGTGCGATTGGCTGTGCGGCTCTGATTATTCCGAGTGTCTTGTTTACTCAGGTCGATAATATGCAGCTTTCCTTTGCCCTGATTTTTGTGGCAATGTTCTTCTCAACTTTCCCGATTCCTGCTTCTGCTGCTGCCACCCAAATACTTACCCCCAACCAACTTCGTGCACAGGTTTCTGCAAAATTCCTGCTCACCTCGAATATGATTGCCTTGGGCATCGGTACTACAGCGGTGGCTTTAATTACGGATAAATATTTCCAGAATACGGTCATGGTTGGAAATTCTATTTCCATCGTCAATGCAGTTGCCGGAGTCATTGGTGCCTTGTTATTGTATAAGGGCTGTCACTATTACCGTGAGAGTATGAAAGTGGAGAAACTGGCTGAATAAGATGTGCTATAAGTATTAATAAAAAATTTTCAGCTTCAATTTTAAAAGCCTTAAGTTGGAAAATTTAAGGCTTTTTTCTAAATGAGCTAATTCATGAGCATAAATCAACAAATACTGATTTTTAGTATTTTTAATTAATCGAATAATGTCTGTCGATATTTGAAAAAGTAAGGATGGAAACCGCTCTAAAATTCACTTCGTCATAGATACCAAGGAAAGCCTATCGAGTTTATTATTGCTGTATTGGGCCAATGCAGGATGTGAAAGTCGTGGCTGATTTAATGGATGACTTGGATTTAGAAGAAAAAATATCAGGTACAGCTAAAAGGTGATGTCTCCTGATCACTCAGGAAAAAAATTAATAAAACTCAAACCAACATGACTATTCCAAAGAAATCGTCCCCCAAGTCCAAACAAGGCACATATGGAGGGATATTTATTAAGATGAGCCATTGAGTTAAAAACCCATTTACAGGTTAAAACAGTGCAAAGTTTATATATTCTTAATCTACTGAACACGCATTCCTATTTTTCTTGACTTGGACATTTAACCATGACTAATAAGGCATTCGCCGCCTTACACACTAAATTATTATTTCCACTTTATAAATTTAAGGCTTATTTTTAAAAATTTTCTTTAACTTTCATGTCATAACATACTAAACCGCCATCTAGAATATCACCTGAATATTTGTTTTAAGAAAATCGATAAACTAAGTAACCTGCTGATGTACTCTCAAGAAAAGTAATACTTAATTTCTCTTTGGAAAATAACTTTATACATCTATTCATAAAATAAACTCCTAACTTCTTAAGGACTTAATAGATTTAAAAAAATTAAAAGTACCTGTAAATTACCGGGAAGTAAATCTTCCTTGTTCATCACGTGCAGGGGTATTTCCTCTTCTCTGACCACCTGAGCGGCCACCACGATCATCACCGTCGTCATCACGGCTACAGGAATTATACCGACCTAACCAAATTCAAAAGACCCCGGCAGGATGCCACAGTTTTTATTTAATTATCACACTATTAAATGACGCTTATAAAAGCCTTAATTAATAGTGAATTACATAAAAATATTATTGAGTTAAATAGTTTGGATAAACATATTTTCTATCAACTAAGAGTTTTTTTATATCACTTATTTAACTTTAAGTATAATATGTGTCTTATATCGCGCTTCATTAAGAAGATGTCGTAGTCCTCCTATCTCTTTTATGGCTTTCCTCACCTATAGCCATCTCAGTTAAATGTTCTAAAGAACAGATTCCTGTCATTTTAGTTTTTTTAAATTAAAAGATCTCTGCTTACTACTCCATTGTAATACCTCATCAAGGTTGGAGAAACGGCCGTTTAATGGCCGTCAATTAAAGTACATTCAGCTCTATCACTTGATCCTCAAATTATCATTTGATGAATGCTCTCTATTTGAAAAAATTCATTAATCTTCCGCCCTAGTTCTTTAACTGGAGAAAGTGTCATTTGAAGTCTGAAAAATCTTAGGATTATTTTTTTGAACTTATGTCATTCATTTATAAACATTTGTATTAATTGATTTTTAATACAAATATTTTAACCCCTATCAAGGCAAAAGCTATGAATGATGTAAGATTATTATATGTAAGTAAGTTTAAAAGTAAGATTAATCCACTCAGCGAATTATGTGATATTTTGTCAGAAGCCCTAAATTTTAATGGTTTAAATCAAATTTATGGTGCTCTTTATTATGGGAATAATTATTTTGTACAGTGTTTAGAAGGTCAGAAAGATAAAGTAGAATATCTGTTTTATGAAAAGATTTTAAAAGATCCACGTCATGAAAACTGTGAAATATTGTCCTTTGAAAATATTGAAAAATATCTGTTTTCTACCTGGCATATGAAATATGCCATGCTTCATACAGAAGTAGTTGATTTCTTCTCTGATTACCATAATGATGAATTTAATCCTTATTTACTTAACACCTCAACTATTCCAGCTTTTCTAGAATTATTAGGCGAACAGGGCGATAGCTTTTCTATTTTAAAAAGCAAAGCCTTAGTTAGTGCGAATCCAAATTAACGACAGAGCAATATAGTAAAGTTTATATGCAAAAGGCCCATAAATCGGGCCTTTTAATCATTTTCTTTAACATAAAATCTTTTATAAGAAGTCAGAATTGTAAGCCCAAAATAGAAATGTCCGGTTTCTCCAAAGTAAAAATGTCCGCTTTTAGAATATGCACTTTTGTGTTTTTCTTAGCGGACGATTTGATATATAGGGTCGATGTCAGATTAAAAACTTAGACGGTTATCGGCCTGGAAAGGAATCTGTGATCAATGCAAGAATGCTACATAACTGAGAAAAAGGTCGTCGTTATCCTAGTGCGCCAGCAGCGACGCTAATTCGCATTTTAGATGCACGTCCAAGTGTGAGTTAAAGTAAAACACAGACAATAAAAAAGCCCAACATCCTGTTGGGCTTTTTTACATATTTGATGCGTTGGTATAACTCCTGTCGTACCTCACCATCCTTGTTTTAATCTTTATTGTTATTCTTTGGAGCATCCTGCTCTGTATATCCCCATGATAGAAAATAAGCGTGAGGTCGTATAGCCGCAAAGGGCAGGAATTGCTGTAAGTAAATGCGTACACAAGTGCTTAAATTTCATCCCAAGGGTTATCCGCAGAAATTGGGGATAATTTGAGCAGCGAATGGATTGATAATATGGAAAAAAGTTTCGTTTTGATTAAATATTGAACATTTTTTATTAGCAATATGTTCCAGAGTCGCAGATATAAAAGCTGACTTGATGCTACGCCGGCTTTTTTCGTTTTTCAATTTCAGTTGAAAATTATTAACCATATGAAAAAAGATAATATTTTAAATTTTGTGCCGTATAGGCGCTATTAAGTTAATTTTAGCTACCCTAAACAATCTGTAATATCAACTTTTTCATTTTTTATGAATTTTCCCACAATCTCTTAAAGTCTAATATTTAATCTTTAAATTAAATACAATTCCTTGATCGCTGTTATATGCATTTGCTTCTCCACTATGTAACATCATGATAGATTTAACTATTGATAGTCCTAAACCACCAGTTTTTGCTTTGGCATGTCGACTGCTATCAATTTGATAAAAACGTTCAAATAAATGATTCAAATGTTGTTTATCAATAAAAACATTTTTCGTTAATACGTCAATATCGACATAATTTTCTGTAGATTTTGTTGAAATCACAATGTCTTGATTTTCAAATCCATAATCAATGGCATTGATCATAAGATTAGACAGCGCTCTTTTTAATAAATCTGCATTGCCATATATTTGAATTCCTTTTTCTAACTCTAAAACAAATCTCATTTGCCTATCTTCAGCCAGGAATTCAAAATACTGGACCAATTCTAAAATGAGGTTGGATAAGTCAATATTTTCTTTTTCGATAATATAATCACTGTGTTCAGAACGAGCGATGAACAACATATTGTCTACCATCTTACTTAGCCGTTCATATTCCTCAAGATGAGAATATAAAAGCTGCTCCAGTTCTTGTTGTGACCGAGATTGCATGAGCATAATTTGTGTCTGCCCCATTAAGTTATTTAAAGGGGTTCTTAATTCATGGGCAATATCTTCAGAAAATCGTGCCAGTTGATCATAATTAATTTGAATTTTTTCTAACATCGCATTCATTGCTGAACGCAGTTGCTCAACTTCAATGGTAGTACTCTTAGCTTCAATTCGCTGATGTGGTTGAGTACCCTGAATTTTATGTGTTTGCTCAATCAAATTATTTAACGATTTAAGTAAATACAAACCGACCCAGCGTCCGAGTAGGCTTGCCATTACAATTCCCAATACGCTATAGAGAATCAATTTCCATAAATATTGATCTAGGGTAGATTGAGCTTCATCAAGTTGTGTGCCAGCAATGAGTTGATAAGGTTGATGATTAAAAACAACAGTTTTATAGGCCAAACGGGTTGTAGCAAATTCAGATTGATTATCCAGAAAGGTAATGGTTTTTGATTCCGCCATAGTGGGAATATGCACTTCCAGTGGATTAATCTCAATTAAGACGTGTTGCGGGCTCCTTAAGATTAAAAGATTATCCTCTTTCCCCAGCATATTTTCATACAGACAAGGGTGTTGAACTAAAATCTGAAAACTTTCTTCATCCTGTAAAAAAATTTCGATGCGTTCAACACGTGCAGTTAAATTCTGATCACGTTGTTTAGCTAACAGGTGCTGCATGTTGTGATAAGAAAGTAGACCAATAGCAAAAAATACAGTGCAACAAATAATACTGAAGGAAATACTTAAGCGTGTTGTTAAACTCAGATGTCTTAGCTGATTTTTCATTTGTTCATGCTTAAACGATATCCCATACCCCGAACAGTATGAATTAATTTGGGCTGAAAATGATCATCAATTTTGGCACGTAAACGACGTATAGCGACATCTACCACATTGGTGTCGGTATCAAAGTTAATATTCCACACTTCAGAGGCAATTTGAGATCGGGTTAATAATTCACCTTGATGTTGCATTAATAAATGTAAGAGCGAAAACTCTTTAGCGCTTAAGTCGATTTTTTGTTGGTTCCGATAAACAGTACGTTCAAGCCGGTATAAAATTAGATTTTCAACTTGATAATATTCAGACTCGGTTTTTACACAGCGTCTCAACAGACTTTTGACCCGGGCTAATAATTCCACATAAGAAAAGGGCTTGATTAAATAATCATCCGCCCCTAGTTCTAGGCCTTTAACTCGATCCAGGACATGATCTTTTGCAGTCAGCATGAGTACTGGAATTTTAGAAAAAGTCCTTAAAGTCTTTAATACTTGCCAACCATCCATTTCAGGTAGCATGACATCCAGAATTACTAGATCAAAGTTTTTTTCTTGTAACAACGTTAACGCTGTTGATCCATCATGAGCAATACTGGATAAATAACCAGATTCATTTAACCCTTTTGCTAGAAATTCAGCAATTTTAGTTTCATCTTCAACAATAAGTATTTGCATCTAAATAATATTATATGGATTTGTCTGTTGCTACATTACAAATTCGTAATCTGATTGTCATGCAATAATGAATTTATTTTATATAAGCTGGCTTATCTCTTAATTTAGCTTAATAGAAATGATGAAAAAACTTCTATTTATTCCTGCAATTCTATTTAGTTCACTCACATATTCTGCTCCTAAAACCAGCTATGTCATGGATTTAAACCTCGCCAACCAACTGGCAACCAATGTCATGCAGGCATGTAGTACTACTGCTAAACCTGCAGCTGTAGTGGTTTTAGATCAAGGTGGCAATGTCCTAGCAAGTCAACGGCATGAAACAGTGGGGATTCACAATTTAATCGCAGCCCAAAGGAAAGCATTTACCGCTTATTCGAGCAAAGTAACTACCTTGCAGTTTATGCGCAATGCGCAAAATAATATTGATTCACAGAATTTAACCAGCTTGTCTGAATTATTACTTTTAGGCGGAGGTGT
>JBLZXS010000022.1:0-7317 GCA_050285325.1 Acinetobacter sp. | reverse complement strand
CTCCAATTCAACTTTTAATCGTTTTTGATTCCGATTTTCATTTGCCGTTCAATAAATTACTCGCCATTATTTCTCTTCTTGTTTAAGATAATTGAAATAATAATTTTTTGATTGCCTGACATATGGTTAAGGCAGAAATTGTTGATGGAGTACTTACCATGAAAGGCAATCGCGATGTGATTAATCAGTTAAATCAGGTGCTGTTTCACCATTTAACTGCGATTAATCAATATTTCCTGCATTCACGTATGTTTAATGATTGGGGAATTGAACAGCTCGGTTCTGCAGAATACAAAGAATCGATTCGCCAAATGAAACATGCGGATAAAATCATTGAACGTATTTTATTTCTAGAAGGCTTACCGAATCTTCAGCACCTCGGCAAATTGTATATTGGTCAACATACGGTTGAAGTACTTCACTGTGATGTGCGTAAAGTTAAAGAAAATATTGAAGTGTTACAAAAAATGGTTAGCCTGGCTGAGCAACAACTGGATTATGTGACTCGTGATCTTGTTCAAGAGATTCTAGAAAAAGAAGAAGAATACTGGGATTGGACCACCACACAGCTCGATTTAGTGGAAAAAGTCGGCATCGAAAATTATATTCAAAGCCAAATTTAATTCCAAAAAAAGCCAGTCAAATGACTGGCTTTTTTTAATTTTAAATATTACTTTTCAGAAGCTGGTTTTGCTAATGAAGCATACTCCATGTCCATTTGACGTAATGTTTTCAATAACCACAACTGATGCTTGGCTTCTTGCTCATAGCCATTAAAAGCCAGAACTTTGGCATATTTAATCAAATCATATTTAGTTGGATAGTTCAGCACTATTTCCTTGATCTCTTCCAATTGTTCTGCATTGACCTGGGTATAGGGATCCATACGAATCCATGCAATACGCCGGTTAAACTCTTCTAGCAGATAAATTTGATCTTGATTGGTAATTTTCTCAGGCGTTTTCTCATAACGCATGGATTGATTCAGCTTTGGTACCAAAACCGAATAATCTCTCACAATTACAATCAGTAATATTAAAGAAACTGCATAACCCGCACGCATATAGTTGGGTGAAAGTGTAATGGTTTTAATATTGGCTTGCTGAGACTGAACCAGGCCAATAATAAAACCGATCGATAACAAGAAATAAGCATAATACTGCGGAAACTCTAGCATTGAGTGAATCAGCACAGCGCCAACCATTAAAATACCGATCACCGACTCAACCGAATTGACATGTTTATTGAGCTGATAACCCCAGTAGCTCAAATAGGCCAAAAATGGAAGTCCTATGATTAAGCCATTCCAAAGGATAAAATCCAGAATAAAATTATGCGCGCTACGAATCCACACTGGTCCCTGGAAATGATCACTGACCAGTGTATAAGCGACACTGGTCTGATTCCAGCCATAGCCAAACCATGGGCGATCTGCAATCGCATGTAGCATTTGCTGCCAGATGGCTAAACGCGACATATCTCCTGTTGCACGACGTGCGATATCTACAGATTTAATTTGAGTATCAGCAAGCTGTGTAAGAAAGCCACCAATGGTAGGAAGTAGAAATATAAAACCAAAAAACAGTGCTGTCCAAGCAGTAACGTAATACCACTTAATTGAGATATAGCCTTTAAACTGCTGATAAGCCAAATACACAATAATACAGATGCAAGCCACCCATGATGTACGAGATTGGCTTAAGGCCAAACTCATCAACATCATAAATACTGCTGGAATTAACCATCTTGTATGAACTTTCTTTTTTTCGTATAAATATAAACATGCCAAAAGTGACATGAGTAAAAAAGTGGCCATATTATTTGGCTGGGCAAAATTGGCATATGGGCGA
This sequence comes from Acinetobacter sp., assembly GCA_050285325.1. Lineage (GTDB taxonomy): Bacteria > Pseudomonadota > Gammaproteobacteria > Pseudomonadales > Moraxellaceae > Acinetobacter. The sequence continues at coordinate 5,467 of JBLZXS010000022.1, read as the reverse complement.
ACAGCACGTTGCATATCCACCATCCCGGGGATATAAGCATCCAGCGTAAGCCATTGGCAGATGGCAATAATTCCCGTTGCAGTACCGGCCAAGAAAAACACATAACTTAGCCCGGTAAAAACTTCTTCACGATCTATTTTTTCTACAGACAGGTTATAGCCGATAACTATACTCAGCCAAAATCCAAAGACAAAGAGTGTACTGGTCAAAGCTTTATCAAAGAAAAATAGCTCACCAGCTAAGTATTGAACAAATGGAATAGCTGCCAAAAGCAATAAAGGCAAACTTAATACCGGCAGTTTAATTTTGTCTTTTAAATAAATGCCAGCTAACGCAAAAAGAGATAAGAAGGCAAACAGTTCACCCGTGTAAGTAACCCATGGCCTGTAGTGAATAGGCAGGAGCCAAGCCAGTGAGATAAGAACACTGGCTAAGAGGAGCAGAAGGAATTTCATGATTAAATCAGTGAAAATAGAATTTCGGTATAATAACTTAGATTAGCATTTGAAGTGCAACACCATGCTCTGGCTATAAAAACATTCGAAAACTATCAATTAGCTTATATTTTAATTTTCTACAATTTCCTTACTTTTATTTTGAGTCAACTGATGATAAGAAAAATCCATTCCATACATAACATTTAAAATTTTCAGCGTTCTTAAAGCTTCCTCCTTATTATTGTTAAATGCCATTAATTGTGCGTATTTATAAAGATCATAAGGTTTCAAAGATGTTCTAATTATTTTTTCAGCCTCATCTAACTGTTCTTGATTCACTTGTACTTCAGGATAGAGAGCTAACCACTTCGCCCTAGCTTGAAAATTATCAAGGAAATACAAATGATGTGGCAGTTCAACATTTGATCTTAAATCACCCATAGCATGCAAACGGCCTGCGAATAAATTATCTTCTACCTTAAAATAATCTCTACAAATACCGAAGAATACAAGCATTCCTAAAATGAATATGAAAATAGAATATTCACTGCGAATTTGATAAACAGTATTTCTATAACCTGTTAAAGCTGTTCCACAAAATAACCCTAAAAGTATTAAAAAATAGGAATAATAAAGTGGATATTCTAATAAGCTATGAATACCAAGTGCAGAAACCACTAAAAATGAAAAAAATCTATCCAAATCAAAAACATTATTAAATAAATACAAATAAAAATATATGATAAAGCTAATAACAACAATACCAATAGGCACACCAGACCATACAAGAATATCTAAAAAGAAATTATGAGAACTGGTTGCCCACTCATGACCATGATAAAGATCAATAACTGAAAATTGTGCTGAAGTGGTTTGATTCCAACCGTATCCGTCCCAAGGTTGTTTCATAATCGCATGAACCATTTGGTTCCAAATTTTTAATCGTTCATAGCCAGTTGTTGCACGTTCAACAATTGAAGCAGTTTGTCTAATATCAAAATAAAGAGATAAGAAATTTTTAATTTCTGATAAAAAAGAAATGATAGTTAAAAAATAGATTAATACCATTATCAAGTATTTATTTTTTATAATTAAATTTAATTTCTTATGAAATAAAAAAACAAGAATTAAAGCGCTGAGAAAAATTAAATAGCCAGTTCGGGACTGAGTTAATGCAATTGCAAAAGTTAGAAAAATAAAACTACTAATTAGTAAGGATAATTTTAACTTCGCTTTCCCATATAAATAGCAACTTGAAAATAACGCCAAATTGAGTAATGTACCCAAATGATTAGGTTGAGCCATATTTGCATAAGGTCGATATCCTACAAACTCCATAATTACAGGAACATGAGGGGATAGATTTAGCCATTGTAACAAAGCAAATAATGTTGAAACAGCTCCACTTATGAATAAAAACCAAGCTAAAAAAATTGCTAGATTAAAATTTAATTGAATTTTATTTTCTTCGATTGATAAGCTATATCCTATAATAATCGCTAACCAAAAAATAAACATATAAACTATAGATAAGCTAACATTACTAAAAAAAAATATTTGACCGAAAGCATATTGAATTAAAGGCAATATTAAAATAAAAAAAAATGGAATTGTAATTTTTGGAACTTTTAATTGTCTATTAAAGCAAAGTGGAAGTAATAATAATATTGCAATAAATGCTGAAGTTTCTGAAAAAAAACCTGGCCAAGGTAAAGTATGTACTGGATTCAGAATAGAAAAGCAGAAAAATAGAAATGAGATAGTAATTAATGGGAGATACGACATATGTAATATTTTCATTAAAATTCTATTTATTGAGTTAAAAACTAGCATATTATATTTACAGCCTTTATCTCAAAATTATTTAAAATTAATTACGACAATTTACAGGTACATACCTAGCATTATCAGCAAGATTACTAGTCGAACAGACCCAAGTAATTTGATTTTGTGCAACAATTCCTGCGGATATCAGTGTAACACCCTGAGCACCATCATATGGTGTTAGTGTAAGTATAATATTTTTTACTTTGGCAGTATAAGTAATCACAATTGCCCCACTGCTAATATTAGGCGTAATACTTGCAACATTTGTAGTTGCTGTAAAAAAACTGGGAATACCTAGTGTTAAATCAGATGCACCATTACTCGCATTTTCTACAACAATAGTTTTATAAGGTATTGCCAAATTTAAACCTTCGATGACTTTCGTCCGTACAATATAATCCTGATAAGCAGGAATCGCGATCGCAGCCAAAATACCAATGATTGCTACAACAATCATCAATTCAATTAATGTAAACCCTTCCTGTTTCTGCATTTTTCTTTCTCCCCCTATTTATTTATAATAAACAAGAACCATACCAAAAATTAAATATATGTTTTATATAAACTTTAAATTATGAACCGAAAAAATTAGAACAAAAGAGACTATTTTTGTCAGTTTATTTATTTTTGGGCTATAGCAGATTAGCATTTTAATAATCCACTTTTATGAAAATAACTAGGCGTAAATTAAATAGAAAAAATCAAATAAAGCTATTAGAATTTTTTTATTGCCAAGGTTACTTCTAGAATTTCTGCTGATTTATTAGTAATACAACCAAATTCTATAGCACTGCTTTATAAGAAAATTCTTCAAATACTTGTGTGCCACATAGACCAAAATGCCATTGTAATATTTAAAGGATATATTGAAATAGACGAGAGTTACTTGTTCGAGCACGTAAAGGAAAGCTGGTTCTAGGATAAATGATAAGGAATTATCTTAGGTTGTTAAATTTTAATGGGTAAGTTTATATCATCTCTGATACTAAATTAACGACATTAATTTCTGTAATTATCAAGAAATTACTCCAGATAGTATTGTTTATACTGATCATTGGTACAGCTACAATACACTTGATGTTGCAGACTTTAGCTCGCATAGAGCAAATCACTCTACTCATGTTGTAAATGGTCAAAACATATTAATGGAATTTCAATTTTTGGAACTTTTAATTGTCTATTAAATAGAAGTTGTAGCAATAATAACATTGTAATAAATGCCGAGACTTTTGAAAAACCTGCCCAAGGATGCGTATGCATAGGATTAAAAATTGATAAGCGAAAAAATATAAATAGCCTATTAATCATTTTATCTACTACTATAAATTAATAAAAAGCCAATCAGAAGATTGGCTTTTTTTAAATCATTAAATATTAGATACGGCAATTTGCAGGTACATATTTAGAGTTAGTTGCACTATCTACTGTACATTTCCAAGTGATTTGGTTGGTAGGAATAGTATTTTTCGCAATTGCGGTAGTACCACCACCATCGTATGGAGTTAAAGTTAAAGTTAAAGATTTAGCTTTAGCAGTATATAAAATTACTATCGCACCTGTATCTGGATTTGGAGTAATTGATGCTACATTTTCTGTTTGTGAAAAATTAGGCACCCCTAAAGTTAAAACTGATGCACCATTACCTGCATTCTCGGCAATGACTGTTTTGTAAGAAGATGCTAAGTTTAAACCTTCTGTCACTTTAGAACGAACGATATAATCTTGGTAAGCAGGAATCGCAATTGCAGCCAAGATACCGATAATCGCTACAACGATCATTAATTCAATAAGAGTAAAACCTTTTTGAGCATTCATAACATTCTCCACAAATGTTTTTTGTTTATTTATAAGCTTTGTAAAGCTAATTTAGCTTAATTTATAGGTAGCACTAACTGTGCCAAAACTGATTATAATAAAATTAACAGAAAAAACAGCACTTTGTGAAAATAAAATTGTTACAACGTAGTTTTAATGTTTTTTTTAGTAAAAAAGTGACACTTTATGTCACTAATCCACCTATTTCTAGCCCAATATGATTGGCTTATTACTCAATTCATTCTGCTGATCTGCTGTTGAGTGTACATAAAACTTATTTAGCACTTCACCGATGTTAAAAACCCCACTCATAACAGCTTCTCGATATTGATGTCTTGAAAGCTGCTCAATCATTTTTTGGCAAATTTCATCCCAAACAGCCTGTTCAGTTTCTTTTTGAATTCCCCGGTCAATCACAATTTCAACTTTCTGTTCACATAAATTTAAATACAAAAGAATGCCACTATTGAATTCTGTATCCCAAACACCCAGTTCAGCAAACAATTGTCGTGCACGCATTTGAGTGTTTTGATAATAAGCTTGATTGGATGGAATACATCCTTCAATCACGACCTGTATTTCCCCTACATGTCCATGTTCTGCTTGTGTCACTGCTTGTGCAATTGCATGTTGATCTATTCTATTAAAATAGCGTTTAGCCGCCGGCATATAAAAAAAATGTTTTAACCAGCGTTTAAAACTTGGCTGATTGATTTCTTCCATTTTGGGTTGTGTAATAATTTCTGTTGTTTCTGTTTTAGTTACCATGAGCCTGATGCGCCTCCCCCGCCAAAACCACCACCTCCACCGCTATATCCACCACCACCTCCAAAACCGCCACCTCGCCCTCCACCGCCACCACGACCAGCGGATGACAAGATCAATTGAAAAATGGTTTGTGCAATAGCTGTAATCAGCAAAAAGAAAATCCCCCCACCGATCAGTAAACTGGTAACCAATCCTGCACCATTGACCAAACCTGCCACAGTTCCGGCAACGGCGGCAGTAGATGCACTTAAAGGCTTACCCACAATAAATGAGCCAATAATTCCTGCAATTAAAATAAACAAGGCCGTACTAAAGGTTTTTTCTTTGGCTTGCTGTTCATGTAAAGCTTTTTCCTGACGCTCTTTCAGTTCTTGAGCGGCTTTTTGAGCGACTTCAGGATCCATATTAAGAATTCGTTCGATTTCTACCAGACCCGCATCAATGCCTTGTGCATACTGTGCCTGTTTAAAATACGGTGTGATCTGATTTCGAATAATACGACTCGCCACAATATCTGGTATCACACCTTCCAAGCCATAACCCGTCAGAATTTGAATACGACGGTCATTCACTGCAATCGCCATCAATAAACCATTGTCTTGCTTGGCTGAACCCAGCTG